>CATJJD010000267.1 GCA_949740385.1 uncultured Lachnospiraceae bacterium | reverse complement strand
ATCATAACATGGCAGCGGAAGATAGACAAGACGGGATTTTAACAGAGAGGGGAAACAGGATAATCTTACTATTTGAATATAGTGGAAAATATGCTATAATGAACCGGTCGGAAAAAAGAAGTAAGGAACAGCAGAGGAATGAGGATTGAGAAAAAACAGCGGCCTGAATTTCAGCAGGCAGAGAAAAAAGTTTAATATATCCCTGTTCAGGGAGATCCTGTCATGGGTGTTTGAGACGGTGCTCGTCATCGCCATAGCCTACACGCTCGTGACATTTTTTGGTTTTCGGACAAGCGTGGTGGGGCCGGCCATGACGCCGACTCTGGAGAACGAGGAGCAGGTGCTTGTGAACCGGTTCATCTATCTGATCAGCGAGCCGAAGGCCGGGGACATCGTCGTGTTCTGGCCCAACGGGAACGAGAAGTCCCACTACTATGTGCGCCGCGTTATCGGCGTGCCCGGCGACAGGCTTCTGATTGAGGACGGCGCGGTGTACGTAAACGGCAGTCTCTACGAGGAGGCGACGGAGGTGTCATCCATCGTGGACGCGGGGCTTGCGGGGGAGGAAATCACGCTGGGCTCCAACGAGTACTTCGTTCTGGGAGACAACCGCAACAGCAGCGAGGACAGCCGGATGGCCAACATCGGGTTTGTGAAAAAAGAGTACATGGTGGGCAAGGTGTGGTTCCACTACACGGGCCCCGGCGACATGGGAGTGATCCGGTAGCAAAACAGGTGACGGAATAAAAAGGAAGCAGTGACATATGAATTATCAGTGGTATCCCGGGCATATGACCCGGGCAAAGAGACAGATGCAGGAGGACATCCGGCTGATCGACCTTGTGATCGAGCTTGTGGATGCCCGCATTCCCCAGAGCAGCAGAAACCCGGACATCGACGAGCTGGGTAAAAACAAGTACCGCCTTATATTGATGAACAAGGCGGACCTGGCGGACGAAAAGCGGACCGGGGAATGGAGCCGTTTTTTCCGGGAGCAGGGCTGTTTTACCGTGAGCCTTGACGCAAGGAGCAGGGCCGGCATGAAGAAGATCACCGATCAGATCATGGAGGCCTGCAGAGAAAAGCTCGAGCGGGACAAAAAGCGGGGCATCAAAAACCGTCCGGTCCGCGCCATGGTGGTGGGCATCCCGAACGTGGGCAAGTCCACCTTCATCAACTCCTATGCGGGAAAGGCCTGCGCGAAAACCGGAAACCGTCCGGGGGTGACAAAGGGAAAGCAGTGGATACGCCTGAATAAAGAAGTGGAGCTTTTAGACACGCCGGGCATACTCTGGCCGAAGTTCGAGGACCAGGCTGTGGGGATGCGGCTGGCGCAGATCGGCTCCATACGGGACGAGATATTAAACGCCGACGAGCTTTCCCTGGAGCTGATCGGCTTTCTGCAAAGGGAATACCCGGGCATTCTGGCAGAGCGCTACGGCCTTTCGGAGGACGCAAAGGACAGCGATCTACTGTCTGAGATCGCAGTAAGGCGCGGGTGTATCGGCCGGGGCGGGGAGCCGGACTACAGTAAGGCAGCGGCCCTTGTCATTGACGATTTCCGGAGCGGAAAGCTGGGGCGGATCACGCTGGAGGTGCCGGCACGAAAAGACGGGGCAGACTGACAGGAGAGCAGAGGATGCAAAAGAGAAAGAGCGGTAATCCGCAGGAAACCGCAGGCGCGATAAAGGAGCGGCTGTCACAGACGCCGGATTTTGAGCTTCCCTCTTTTATCGAAAGCTATGAGAATGACAGCCGAAGCGGCGTCATTAAGCTTGTGGAGACGGCCAGACGGCGCTACGAAAAGCTGCAGAGGGAGATTGCGCGCACAGAGTCGTTAAAGAAATACGAAAAAGAGTACGATAACTATACATATATATGTGGAATCGACGAGGCGGGCAGTGGTCCTCTGGCGGGGCGCGTGGTGGCCGCTGCGGTCATACTGCCGAAGGACTGCAGTATTTTGTATATCAACGACTCCAAGCAGCTGTCCGCGGCCAGAAGAGAGGAGCTCTGCGATCAGATCATGGCGGAAGCTGTGTCGGTGCAGACCGGCATGGCGGGGCATGAGCGCATCGACGAGATCAACATTCTGCAGGCCACCTACGAGGCGATGCGGGAGGCGGTGGGAAAGCTTGACCCGCGCCCCACGCTGCTTTTGAACGATGCGGTGACGATCCCGGATACGGACATTGCGCAGGTGCCCATCATAAAGGGCGACGCAAAGAGCATCTCCATCGCGGCGGCCTCTATCATCGCGAAGGTGACGAGAGACCGGCTGATGGTGATGTACGACGAAATGTATCCGGGCTACGGGTTTGCGAAAAACAAGGGCTACGGCAGCGCGGAGCACATCGCGGCGCTCGGCAGGCTCGGCCCGACTCCGATCCACAGAAGGAGCTTTATAAGTAAGTTTGTTTAAGGAGTTTGGCGTATGAACATATCAAATCTGATGGGGCAGTATACCCAGTCGGCCTCCGCGGGAACCGAGAAGCTTACCGGAAAAAAAGGGGTGGAAACCAACGCCTCTTCCGTCAAATCTCTGACAAAAGGCAACATTTTCGAGGGGACGGTCAGCTCCATGAAAAACGGAAAAGTGACCCTTGCGCTGGCCAACGGAACGCAGATTTCCGCAAGGCTGGACGGCAAAGTCGCCCTGACCGTGGGGCAGTCCATGTTTTTTCAGGTGAAATCCAACGAGGGCAGCCAGATCGCCATCCGCCCCTTTGTCTCGGATTCCGGCGGCAATATCACACTGATGCAGGCGCTCTCCGCGGCGGGACTTCCGGCGGAGGAGAACTATCTTGCGATGGTCAACAAAATGATGGAGGAGCAGATGCCCATAGACAGGGCGAGCCTCCAGCAGATGGCGCGGCTTGTCAACGCCAACAGCGGAATCGACGTCACCACCATCGTGCAGATGCAGAAGCTCGGCATCCCGATCACGATGGAAAACGCCGTGCAGTTCGAGAATTATCTGGGAGATAAGCAGGCCATTACCGACGCCTTCGACGAGCTCATACAGCTTCTGCCGGAGGCGATGCAGGGCGGCGGCATGTCGGAGGAGGGACTGCGGCAGATGAATGCGGGCGTGCTGGCCATTGTGACGGAGGGACTTGCGGCGGACGGAGAGTCCGCGGAAAATCTGCTGCTTTTGACTGCGGCAGGACTGATTGCTGAGGAGGAGGCTGCGGACGCTCCGGTGTCTGCCGTCTTTGGCCAGACCGCGGAGGGCGTCGAAGAGTCTCTCCTGCAGGCGGCGCAAAGCGGGGCAGAAGCTTCCGATATTTTGCAGAGTGCGCCGGGTGAGGGAGGAGAGCCGGCAGTACAGGGAACTCCCGCAGCTGCTGCGGAAGCCCCGGCGGCTTCGGGAGAAGTTCCGGTGCAGGAGGGCGAGGCGGCAGTTAATAAGCCTGGGGCGGAGTCCGATGTCCGGATTACGCTGGAGGCGGGGGAGACGGCGGAGGCAAAAGAGCACACCCTTGGGGCGATTCTGGACCGGGGACAGCTGGCGGAGCTGAACGAGCGTCTCGGCGCCCTTGTGGGACAACGCACGGCCTACACTCCAAAGCAGGACGCGGCGGCGCTGCTTAACGATCTGCAGCAGCTCCTGCGAAGCGACTATCCCCTCGACCGGGACAGTCTGCGCAGGCTTCTCGCATCGACGCCGTTCCGGAGTTTGGTGAGGGACGCGCTGGAGCAGCAGTGGACGATAAAGCCGGAGGAACTGTCGGGCAGCGACCAGATCAACCGGCTTTACGAGAAGCAGAACAGCCAGATGAACCGGATGGCGGACGTGATGAAGGCGGCGGGGCAGGAGAACGCCACCCTTGCCCGGATGGTCTCGGATATACGGGGCAACGTGGATTTTATGAACCAGATCAACCAGGCGTACAATTATGTGCAGATTCCGCTTAAGATGGCGGGGCAGAACGCCAGCGGCGAGCTGTACGTCTACACGAACAAAAAGGCGCTGGCGGACAAGGACGGGGACCTGACGGCATTTCTGCACCTGGACATGGAAAATCTCGGGCCTACGGACGTGTCGGTGCGGATGCGGGGCAGAGACGTGAGCACCAATTTCTATCTGGAGAGCGACGCCGCCTGGGCGCTTGTGCGGAAGCATCTGCCGATTCTTGAGGCGAAACTGAAAAGCAGGGGCTACAACTGCACAATATCCGTTGTGAACGAGGAAAAGCATGTGAATTTTGTGGAGGATTTTCTGAAGAAGGATCAGCCCTCCGCGGGGCGGCTCCACCGCTATTCCTTTGACATGCGCGCTTAGAAAGGAGAGATATGGCGGAGAAATCTTACAGGCCTTACCGGCCCGGGCAGATAACAAATAAGTCCGACCCGGAAAAAACTGCCGTTGCCATCTCCTACGAGCCGGGGGATGCGGCTCCGAAGATTCTTGCCACCGGAAAGGGGCAGCTGGCGGAGCGCATCATCGAGACGGCGAAGGAGAATCAGGTTCCCACTTATAAGGACAACAAGCTGGCGGGCACCCTCTCGAAGCTGCAGATCGGCGATATGATCCCGCCGGAGCTCTACGAGGTTGTGGCGGAGATTCTCGTGTTCGTGGACGATATGGACCGGCTCAAGGCCAAAGTCGGCAGTCGCTGACGGTGCGCGGTATGAACAAAAGACAGGCGGGAGCAGCCGGGGAGGCCCGGGCAGCAGAATATCTGGAGGAAAGAGGCTACCGGATACTGGAGCGCAACTACAGAGACAGAGCCGGAGAGATCGACATTGTGGCCATGGACCAGGGGACGCTGGCCTTCGTGGAGGTGAAATACCGCAGGGACAGCGCCTTCGGTTCGCCCTTTGCCGCGGTGGACGGCCGCAAGCAGAGGCGGATCATCGGCGCTGCCCGCCGCTACATGTACGAAAAGGGCCTTGGAACCGAGACGGACTGCCGCTTTGATGTGGTGGCGGTCACGGGGGATGAGATTGAGCTGCTGCAGAATGCATTTATGCTGTAGCGGCGTCTGACAGGAGGAAGAGGACGGTCGATGCGAGACGAGGATTTCAGAAAGAAGGATGAAAGGACACCCCTTCGGGTGCGAAATTACCCGCTGTCGGGCGGCGGTAATCTGCCGCTTCTGGAGTATCCGCTTTTTGCGGAGGCGGGGGCTGTAAAGCACGGATTTTCCACGCGGGAGGGCGGCGTAAGCGGCGGGGAGTTTGCCTCGTTGAATTTCAGCTTTTCCAGAGGGGATAAAGAGGAGCATGTCCGGGAAAACTATCGGAGAATTGCGGAGGTGTTCGGCGTCTGTGCAGATGATATTGTCTGCTCCGGCCAGACCCACACCACAAACGTTGTGCGGGTGGACCGAAGCTTTGGCGGCGTGGGGAGCGAATGCCGCAGGCCCTGTAAGGATGTGGACGGACTGATCACCGATGAGAGAGGCCTTTTGCTTGCCACCTTTTACGCGGACTGCGTACCCTTGTTTTTCGTCGATCCCGTGCATTCTGCCATAGGGCTTGCCCACTCCGGCTGGCGGGGAACCGCAGGGCGCATGGGGCAGGCTGCCCTTTCCGCCATGGAGCGGGAGTTTGGCACGCGGGCAGAGGATGTGCTTGCGGCAATTGGCCCTTCCATCTGCGGCGACTGCTACGAGGTGGGAGAAGAGGTGGCGGAGCAGTTTCTGCAGGCGTTTCCGGAGGCGTCCGGCAAAATCCTGCGGCCCCGTAAGGGCGGGAAGTATCTGCTGGACCTCTGGGAGGCCAACCGGCACATCCTGCTTTCTGCCGGCGTAAAGGAGGAGCATCTTGCGGTGACGAATATATGCACATGCTGTAATCACATGCTTTTGTTTTCTCACCGGGCGAGCTCTGGCAGGCGCGGAAATCTGGGAGCATTTCTTATGCTGCGAAAGGACTGACCGCGTCACCTGTAATGTCTGCGGCGCGGTTTTCCCCCGCTTTTTTTCAATATTAAGATTTTCCTAAGAAATTATTCCGTTCCTTTTAAATTACTCCGATGAAAAGTATGGTAGACTTTAGAAAAGATGAGCATACGCAGGAGGAACGGGGTGTTGATACAGTTAAATTACAGGGAGGCGAAACCGATTTACGAACAGGTCAGGGACGGGATTCGAAGGCTCGTGCTCATCGGGGCCATTCTGCCGGGAGAGGCGGTCACTCCGGTGCCGGAGCTCTCCTCAAGGCTTGCGATCAGTCCGAACGCCGTCGGCAGGGCCTACCGGGAGCTGGAGGCCGAGGGGTATCTTAAGACCGGAACGGACGGAGCGGTGCTTGTGGCCGCCGTGGACCGGCGAAGGAGCTGCCGGGCCGAGCTTCTGGAACGGTTTGACGACGTTGTGCTTAAGCTGCTTGATCTTGGCATGACGGAAGGGGAGCTGCAGGAATACCTTTTTGGACTTGTGAATGGAGGACAGAATGATACAGGTAAACCATGTGATTAAGGAGTTCGGGAATTTCCGGGCACTCAATGGCGTGGATATGAATGTGCCGGGAGGCGCGATTTACGGGCTTGTGGGGCCAAACGGCGCCGGAAAGTCCACCATTATCCGTCATCTGACCGGCGTGTACCGCCCGGACGCAGGGGAGATCTTTGTGGACGGCCTTCCGGTTTACGAAAACCGCGAGGCGAAGGCGAAGATTGCCTGTATACCGGACGATCTGTTCTATTTCCTCCAGGCGGACACCCTTGAGATGATGCGGTACTACCGGGGGATCTACGACTCCTTTGACGAGAAAATGTTCTACCATATGCAGGAATTTTTTCCGGGCATCGACATAAGGCGCAATATCCGCAGGCTTTCCAAGGGGATGCAAAAGCAGGTGGCCTTCTGGCTTGCAATCTGCTGCAAGCCTCAGCTTCTCGTGCTGGATGAGCCGGTGGACGGGCTTGACCCGGTTATGCGCCGCCAGATATGGGGGATTCTCATGTCGGAGGTGGGGGAGCGTAAGATGACGGTGCTCGTCTCCTCCCACAATTTAAGAGAGCTGGAGGATGTGTGCGACTATGTGGGCATTATGAACAACGGCAGGGTTATGATTGAGCGGTCGCTGACGGAGCTGCAGGGCAACATCAGCAAGATTCAGGTGGCATGTCAGTCGGGAATGCCGAAGCTGCCCGGGGAGTACGAGGTGCTCCACATGTCCAATATCGGGCGTGTCTACACGATGATTGTAAAGGGCAATCCAAAATCCGCCGCCTCCGCCATCATGACGGGCACGGGCCATGCGGCCATTGTGGATATACTGCCTCTCACTCTGGAGGAAATATTCATCTACGAGATGGGAGGTGTGGACTATGAAGTCAAAGACATCCTTTTTTAACCGGACGGTTTACCGGAAAAATGTGACGCTGTTCTGGCCGGTCTGGGGCTGTTTCCTCCTCTATGAGCTGTTTTCCGGTCCGCTTTATCTGTGGATCAATTTCGGGAAGATGAAGAACAGCCGGCTGGAGGTTCTGCTTGGCAGCATTGATGCCGGACAGAGTATCGCGGCTCTTGCGGTGGCGGCGCTTGTTACCGGTATGGGACTGTTCAACTATCTGTTTCTGCAAAAGAGTGCCAATATGATTCACGCGCTGCCGGTGACAAGGCTTGAGCTGTACGGCACGAATCTGATCAGCGGATTCAGTTTTTTGTTTATTCCGGAGATTGTCTCCTTTCTGCTGTCGGTTCTGGTCTGCCTGGCAAACGGCGTCACTCAGGTGCAGTACCTTGGAATGTGGCTTCTGGCATGTCTTGGAATCAGTTTTTTCTTCTTTTCGCTGGTGACGTTCTGCGCGATGTTTACCGGGCTGCTCTTTGCGCTTCCGGTGTATTTTGTCATCTGCAACGTCCTTGTGGAGGGGATTGTATACGGCGTCTCCTGGCTGATCGGGCAGATGGCCTACGGCGTGACACAGGAGCCCATACAGGGGCACAGACTGTCCTTTCTCTCACCGTATCTGCATCTGACGGACGAGGTGTGGGTGAAGGGGGTTTACAGCAGTGCCGGCAATCGTGATATTTACGAGATGACCAACCTGCAGATGGCTGGCGCAGGCACCATAGGAGCCTACGCTGCCGCCGCGGTTTTCATCTATATACTGGCGTACTACGGCTACAGAAAGCGGCAGATCGAGAGTGCGGGAGATCTGCTCACGTTTTACTGGGTCAGACCGGTTTTCCGGTGGGGATTCGGCATCTGCGCCGGATTTCTCGGGGGCACGGCGGGCATGCATTTTATGCAGGATATTTCGTCTCACCTGTCCAACTGGGTTTGGGCGGCGCTTGTGATTCTTGCGGGCATTCTGGCGTTTTTTATCGCCCAGATGCTGATCGAGAAGGCGTTTCGCGTCGTGAATGTGCACCTGTGCAGAGAGTGCGCAGCCTTCGCCGCCTGTCTTGGGCTTGCGTTTGCGTTTGTTTTTGGCCTTGCCTGGCGGGAGGCGCACTTTATTCCGAAGGAGGAGGACGTGGCCTTTGCCTACGTCGACATGAACTACCCGGTGGAATTTTCGGGCGCCGACGTGGGGCAGGTGATTCTGCTGCAGCAGGAGATTCTGGAGAAGCAGATGCTTCTGGAGGAAGAGCTGGCGGAGAACGAGGCGGAAAACGGCTCCGGATATGTGACGATCACCTACCGGATGAAGGACGGTTCGGTCAGAAGGAGAGGCTATATGCTGCCGAGCGCTGCGGATGTCAGTGATGACATGCTCGGGAGGATAAACGGCTGGGAGACGGCCGGGAAGAATTTTCTCAGACAGTACATTGAGTACGGCTATGCGGGCATAGAACGGGTGACCGACGCACAGCTGGAGTGGTACGACACCGACACGGCAAATTATATTTACCGGACCGTGGAGGGTGACGGAGCCCGGGCACTTTTCGATGCGATTATGGCGGATGCAGAGGAAGGCGTGCTGCAGAAGTACAATCTCACCGATTACCGGGAGTCTGCGACGGAGCGGGTATACGAGGAGCACGCACAGCTCTACGTGTACTATTACCACGCGTCGGATGACTGGCAGAGCATGTATGACCGGATGAACGGCGCACAGAAGACGGCGCCTGCCGGCGAGCCGGGAGCCGACGGGCGCGGGGCTGTCTACGTCACCTTCGGCGGAGACTGCCGCAATATTATACGGGCACTTCTCGACTGCGGGATTATTGAATCCGGGGAGGAGCTCGGAGAAACCGAATATGAGACGCAGGACTGACGATGGGCAGGCGCTGCGGACATGATAGAGAGTACGAAGAAAGGAGGATGGGCATTGAATAAATCAGGAAAGAGGCTGGCGGCGTTTTTGCTGACCTTTGTGCTGGCGCTTGGTATTTTTGCGCCGCAGCATGTGCCGGCCTCTACGGTGAGACTGAACCGCTCCAGCCTTGAGCTGTACACGGGCTACACGGCGGCGCTCACCTTGAAGAATGCAGAGGATATCAAATGGTCGACAACAGACAAGGCGGTGGCGAAGGTGTCGGCAAAGGGGGTTGTGACGGCTGTGGACGAGGGCTCCTGCAGCATAAGAGCCTACGACAAGGATACGAAGAAGACCTACACCTGCAGCGTGAAGGTAAAAAGAAAGTCTCTCACGCTGGACGCTTCGATGGGGACGGTTACAAAGTCTGGCATCGTTTTCTCCCTTGCAACCTTAAAGAACTACATCAAGTCGGAGCTTGGCGATGCGATCGGCTCCGACGTGCAGTGGAGCAGCAGCGACGGGGCGGTGGTGTCCGTGACAGAGGACATGGGACTGTGTGCACAGGAGTACGGAAGCGTTACGCTGACGGCGGATATGCGGGGCAGAACCTATATCTACAATCTCTCCGTTATCGAGGCGAAAGAGACGGCCGAGGCGAAAAAGACGGCCGGCCGCCTGTTTAAAAAGAAATAAAGATGAAAGATTGATGGCCGCCGGGACTTTACAAGTTCCGGCGGTTATTGTATGATTAGTGCGGCAGTCATTATTGTCCATGGGTTTTTCGGACAGAAAAAAGACATGAATGAGAGGCTGCTGCGTATACTAGTAGACAGGTATGTGAAGCGAGGGTTCTATGAGTAAACCAATAGTGGCCATAGTCGGCCGCCCCAATGTCGGCAAATCGACGCTTTTTAACACGCTTGCAGGGGAGCGGATTTCCATTGTGAAGGATACGCCGGGCGTCACAAGAGACCGCATCTACGCGGATGTGAGCTGGCTGAGCTACAATTTTACACTGATCGATACCGGAGGCATCGAGCCGGACAGCGGAGATCTGATTCTTTCGAGAATGAGGGAGCAGGCTCAGATCGCGATCGACACGGCGGACGTGATTATGTTTCTGACGGACGTGCGTCAGGGGCTGGTCGACGCGGACGCGAAAGTTGCGGATATGCTCAGGCGCTCGAAGAAACCGGTTGTTCTCGTGGTCAACAAGGTGGACAGCTTTGAGAAATTCATGGCGGACGTCTATGAATTTTACAATCTGGGAATCGGGGAGCCTTACCCGGTGTCCGCCTCCGCCATGCTGGGGCTTGGGGACATGCTGGACGAGGTGGTGAAGTTCTTTCCGGAGTCGGCGAAGGAGGAGGTTTTGGACGAGCGTCCGAGGGTGGCGATTGTCGGAAAGCCAAACGTCGGCAAGTCGTCGCTTGTGAACCGGCTGGCCAACGAGGAGCGGGTGATCGTCTCCGACATCGCAGGCACCACGAGGGATGCCATCGACACGGACGTGAAGTTCGACGGCAGAGAGTACATCTTTATCGACACGGCGGGACTGCGGCGAAAGAGCCGGGTGAAGGAGGAGATCGAGCGCTACAGCATTATCCGGGCGGTCACCGCGGTGGAGCGGGCCGACGTGGTTATCATTGTGATCGACGCCACCGAGGGCGTGACGGAGCAGGACGCAAAGATTGCGGGCATCGCCCACGACAGGGGAAAGGGCATTATCATTGCGGTCAACAAGTGGGACGCAATCGAGAAGGACAATTCCACGGTGAAGGAGCACACACAGCGAATCCGGCAGATCTTAAGCTTTATGTCCTACGCGCAGATCGTGTTTATCTCCGCAAAGTCCGGGCAGCGGGTCAGCAAGCTGTTTGAGCTGATCGACATTGTGATGGAGAACAACTCGATGCGGGTGGCAACGGGCGTTTTAAACGAGATTGTCACCGAGGCCGTGGCCATGCAGCAGCCGCCGACGGACAAGGGCAAACGGCTGAAAATCTACTATGTGACGCAGGTTTCGGTGAAGCCGCCCACCTTCGTTGTGTTCGTGAACGACAGGCATCTGATGCACTTTTCCTACACGGGCTATCTGGAAAACCGCATCCGGGAAACCTTCGGCTTTGCCGGGACGGCGCTTAAGTTTATAACGAGGGAACGAAAGGAAGATGCATCATGATTATCGCAAGAATCCTGTCCATTGTAATCGGGTATGTGTTCGGTCTGTTTCAGACAGGCTACATCTATGGGAGAAGTAAGGGAATCGATATCCGAAAGGAGGGGAGCGGCAACGCCGGCACAACCAATTCCCTGCGGGTGCTGGGCTACAAGGCCGGTCTCATAACGTTTCTCGGGGATCTGTTCAAGACGATCTTTGCGGTGCTTCTGGTGCGGCTTCTCTTCGGCAGGCAGTATCCGCAGCTTGTCAGGGTGCTTGAGCTCTATGCGGGCTTCGGCTCTGTGCTCGGGCACAATTTCCCGTGCTATCTGGGCTTTAAGGGCGGCAAGGGAATCGCCTGCACTTCGGGCATGATACTGGCGGTCTGCCCGATGGCCGCGCCGCTTTGCCTGCTTTTGTTTATCCTGGCGGTGGCGCTCACACGGTATGTGTCTCTGGGTTCCATCCTTGTGGTGTGCGCGTACCTGGTGCAGACGGTGGTGTTCGGTCAGCTTCAGATGTTCGGACTTTCCGGGAGCGCGCTGACGGAGTTCTATATTGTCAGCGGCTGTTTTACGGCTCTTGCCCTCTGGCAGCACCGGGCCAATATCGGGCGCCTGTTAAAGGGGACGGAGAACAAATTCGGGATGTCGAAAAAGGAATGATGAATCGTGAAAGGAGAGTCCTATGTCGAAGACTGCAGTGATCGGGGCGGGAAGCTGGGGAATCGCGCTGGCGTCCGTCCTTGACACCAATGGAAATGAGGTGACCGTCTGGTCGGCGCTTGCGGACGAGATCGCCATGCTGGAAGAAAAGCGCGAGCATGTGGATAAGCTCCCGGGCGTTTTGCTGGGGGACGGAGTTCGCTTTACGTGCAGCCTTGCGGAGGCGGTGGAGGAGAAAGAGGTGCTGGTGCTTGCGGTGCCCTCCGTGTACACAAGAAGCACCGCGGCTCTGATGGCGCAGTACGTGAAGGACGGCCAGATCGTTGTCTGCGTCGCAAAGGGCATCGAGGAGAATACGCTTATGACGATCTCCGACGTGGTGAAGTCTGAGCTGCCGCAGGCCGCGGTGGCCGTCATGTGCGGCCCGTCCCACGCGGAAGAGGTGGGGCTTGGTCTTCCGACGACGGTTGTGGCGGGAGCCGGCACCCAGGAGACGGCGGAGAAAATCCAGGATCTGTTTATGAACGACGTTTTCCGCGTGTACACAAGCCCGGATATGCTGGGGATGGAGCTGGGCGGCTCCTTAAAGAACGTGATTGCGCTGGCGGCGGGAATGGCGGACGGCCTGGGCTACGGGGACAACACGAAGGCGGCGTTGATCACGAGAGGCATTGCGGAGATCGCAAGGCTTGCGGTGGCCATGGGGGCGAAGCTTGAGACGCTCTGCGGGCTTACCGGAATCGGCGATCTGATTGTAACCTGCGAGAGTAAGCACAGCAGAAACCGCAGGGCCGGAATGCTTATCGGACAGGGCCGGACCATGAAGGAGGCCACGGACGAGGTGAAGATGGTGGTGGAGGGAATCTACTCCGCGAAGGCGGCGCTTTCGCTGGGGCAGAAATACAGCCAGGAGCTGCCGATCATCGAGGCGGTGAACCGCGTGCTGTTCGAGGATAAGCCGGCGAGGGCTGCGGTGACGGAGCTTATGCTGCGGGAGCGGCGGGTGGAGAATCTGAATCTGGAGTGGATACATGACTGAGACGATACAAATTAAGTACTTTACAGATAAAATTGAGAAGCTGGATTACATTGCGGGCAAATCGGACTGGATTGATCTGCGCGCATCCGAGGAGGTTGCGCTTTCGGCCGGTGATTATGCGCTGATTCCCCTCGGTGTTGCGATGAAGCTGCCGGCGGGCTACGAGGCGCATCTTGTGCCCCGCAGCTCCACCTTTAAGACCTTTGGGCTGCTGCAGACCAACAGTATGGGGGTTGTGGACGGCTCTTACTGCGGGGACAACGACATGTGGCGCATGCCGGTGTACGCCACAAGGGATACGGTTGTCCATGTGAACGACCGCATCGCACAGTTTCGCATTATGAAAAATCAGCCGCAGATTGTGTTCGCGGAGACGGACCGTCTTTGGGACAGAGACCGCGGCGGCTTCGGCAGTACCGGTACAGTTTAAAAAGGGGGATGAGATTTATGGAAAACCGAATGGTAAAGTTCTATTCAAAAGAGAGCAATCTTGTGGCGCTGCACGCAATTCCGGGGCACTTTGCCACGAGCCACTCCCACATCAACTACTATGTGGATGTCACGAGCATCAAGACCCGCATGAGCGAGGCCATGGAGGCGGCGAAGGTGCTGCATGCAAGGATGCCGCGGGCAACCTTTATCGACACCATTGTCTGCATGGACGGCACGGAGATGATCGGCGCTTTTCTCGCCCAGCTGATTGAGAGAAGCGGCATTATGTCCACGAACCGGCACGAGACGATCTACGTCGTTTCGCCGGAGATCAACAATAACAGTCAGATGCTTTTCCGGGACAACAATAAGGGGGCCATCGCAGGCAAGCATGTGGTGCTTCTTCTTGCCACCACAACAACCGGTGTGACGATCCGAAGGAGCCTTGAGTGCATCCGCTACTATGGGGGCATTGTGGAGCATGTGGCATCTATTTTCAGCACCGTAGAAGAGGTGGAGGGGAAGGTTGTGGAATCGCTGTTTGACAGGGAGGATGTGCCGAACTATGAGGCCTATGCGGCGTCGGAATGCCCGTTCTGCAGGAAGGGTCATCAGATCGAGGCGATGGTCAACGGCTTCGGCTATTCCAAGCTCTGATTTCATTCGTCAAAATGACAGGAAGCCGTGCAAATCTTTGGCGGTTTGCCAGTAGTAATTTTTGTCCGACAAAGGTAAGATGTTTATTGTAAGAGATATTTAAGACATACATAATACACAGGTTAATATTAGGAGGTTTTTCAAAATGGCAAGTTTATCTTTAAAGAACATTTGCAAGGTTTATTCCAACGGCTTTGAGGCTGTTAAGGATTTCAATCTTGAGGTTGCCGATAAGGAATTTATCATCTTCGTAGGACCGTCCGGCTGTGGTAAATCCACAACACTTCGTATGGTGGCAGGTCTCGAGGAGATTTCTTCCGGCGAGCTTATTATCGACGGCAAGCTGATGAACGATGTTGAGCCGAAGGACCGTGATATTGCGATGGTATTCCAGAACTACGCTCTGTACCCGCATATGACCGTGTTCGATAATATGGCATTCGGCCTGAAGCTGCGCAAGGTGCCGAAGGAGGAGATTAAGGCAAAGGTTGAGGAGGCAGCAAGAATCCTTGATCTGGAGAAGCTTCTGGACCGCAAGCCGAAGGCTCTTTCCGGCGGACAGAGACAGCGTGTTGCCATGGGACGTGTTTTTTTTCGTATCCCGAGGCTATCCCTGTTTAATGAGCCGCCCTCCAACCTGGATGCAAAACT
>CATJJD010000266.1 GCA_949740385.1 uncultured Lachnospiraceae bacterium | reverse complement strand
CCGTTCAGCGCGAATATCGTGCTGCCAAGGGAGATGCTGGCAGGGATGATGTCAGCCAAAGCTGCCCAGGCAGAAAAGGCCGCTCAGGTGAAAAAGTAATATTCCGCAAAGGCATGACAGTGCAGGATTTTTGTAAAATAGATATCAGATTAAGCATAGAGGCGATCACATAAGGGGAGAGAGGAATCCTAAATGTGAAAGCCTCTTTGTTTTAGCGATAGATAATATTTATAAAGGAACCGTGGAGACAGGGCAGAGGAGAGAGAATATGGAATACAAGATTACGGACAGGACTATTACGGAGTATGAAGAATATCTATTGCGGGAAGAGTATGCCGAAAATACCGTGAGGAAATACTTGCGGGACATTCAAGCCTTTCTTCTGTGGCAAAGTAAATGCTGTGCAGATAGGAAGGAGGAGATGGATAGTAACACATCAGATCGCAATATTCGAGGCACGGTGATCACCAGGGAAGATGCAACTGCCTGGAAGGCTTATCTGGTAGCAGAGGAGTATGCGCCGGTTACTGTCAATGCAATGTTGTCTTCCTTAAATGGATTTTTCAGTTTTTTGGGCTGGGACGAGTGTCGGGTAAAGTTTTTGAAGATACAGAGAAGAGTTTTCAGGGATCAGGATAGAGAGCTGAGCAGGGCGGAATATGAGCGACTTTTGGAGACTGCCCATTCCTCCGGCAATATTCGTCTCACGCTGCTTTTGGAGACGATCTGTTCAACCGGTATAAGAGTGTCGGAGGTAAAATACATTACAACTGAAGCAGTCAGCCGCAGAAGAGCCGATATCTATCTGAAGGGCAAGATCAGAACGATTCTTCTGCCGGGTAAATTATGTAAAAAGCTAAAAGAGTATGCCAGAAAACAGAATATATGTTCTGGAGAAATTTTTCTTACGAGAAACCGGAATGGCATATCTCGACGCCAAATCTGGCAGGAAATGAAGAATCTATGCGAAAAAGCAAAAGTAAGTTCTTCAAAAGTATTTCCCCATAATTTACGCCACCTGTTTGCAAGAACATTTTACAAGATTTGCAGGGATATTGTGAAACTTGCGGATGTCCTTGGTCATAGCAGTATTGAGACTACACGTATTTATCTGATATCAACCGGAGAAAACCATGCCCGCCAGATGGAGAGATTGGGATTGGTGAGCTGAGGGGACAAATTGGTGAATTTGTTGATTCTATGCAGATTCAATGACAGTTGAGGCGGGGCTGTATAATGGGAAAGTCAGGTGTGCCGGGGCTTCTGAACAAGGATGCTTCTGCTTTATGATTTTGGAGAGGGGGGGAAACTGCATGAGCCAAATGAAGTTAGCGGATAAAGGTCCGCCTGGGAATAATGCCCTGTTGTCTGACCATCGGGGACGGCAGGGCGTGAGGAATGATTTCGATGGACTTTCAGCAAACTTCCGGAAACGGAGGGACGCAAAGCCACAGGGACTAAGGCGTTTGAAACGTGGCGCTATGTCAGCCTGGCTGCTAATTATACCTGTAACTTATAATTAGCAAACCGTTGGAAATGACGGGACGCAAAGCTAAGGGGGCTAAGGTGCTTTCAGTACTATGCCAGCCCAGCCGCCGGATACTTTGCATCCGTGTTATTTTTGGCAAAGAAAGGAAAAAAATTGAAAAGTATAAAATACTTAAAAAAACGTGTTGCTGCGTTGATTCTGATATTGGCGATGTGCGTGAGTATGTGGCCGATGTCAGTGGAGGCAGCCGCAAGTTTAACTGGTGATGATGTGTCTATAGATGTCAATGATGCGATAACGATTGATATTACGCCTAGAT
>CATJJD010000265.1 GCA_949740385.1 uncultured Lachnospiraceae bacterium | reverse complement strand
GGCGCGGGCGATCAGGGCATGATGTTCGGCTATGCGACAAACGAGACGCCGGAGCTTATGCCGTATCCGATCGCTCTGGCACACCGCCTTGCGCTGCAGCTTACGAAGGAGCGCAAGGACGGCAGGCTTACATATCTGCGCCCGGACGGAAAGACCCAGGTGTCCGTGGAGTACGACGAGTCCGGCAGACCGAAGCGTCTTGAGGCGGTTGTGCTCTCCACACAGCACGACGAGGACGTGACTCTGGAACAGAATCACGCGGATTTTAAGAAGCTTGTGTTTGACCCGATTCTTCCGGCGGAGATGGTGGATGAGGGAACGAAGTTCTTTATCAACCCGACGGGCCGCTTTGTGATCGGAGGGCCTCACGGCGACGCGGGTCTGACGGGGCGCAAGATTATCGTTGACACCTACGGCGGCTATGCGCGCCACGGCGGCGGCGCATTCTCCGGCAAGGACTGCACGAAGGTGGACCGCTCTGCGGCTTACGCGGCGCGCTATGTGGCAAAGAACATTGTGGCGGCGGGGCTTGCGGACAAGTGCGAGATTCAGCTCTCCTACGCCATCGGCGTTGCGCAGCCGACATCGGTTATGGTGGACACCTTCGGGACGGGGAAGATAACCGATGATAAGCTTGTGGCTGTCGTGCGGGAGAATTTTGACCTGCGGCCGGCGGGCATTATTCAGATGCTGGATCTGAGACGTCCGATCTACCGGGGCACGGCGGCATACGGACATTTCGGCCGCACTGACCTGAACCTGCCGTGGGAGGCGACGGACAAGGCGGAGACGCTTAAGAAGTATCTCGGATAGTACGATATCGGAGAGGACGTAGAAAACAAGGCACAGGGCAATGCTCTGTGCCTTTTGCTTACGGAGTGTGACATGAAAATTAAGACGAAACTCATTATCTCTTTTTGTATTATTATATTTTTTCCGTTGTTTCTGGCGGGAGTGGTTACGGTGGCCTTCTGCAATTTTCAGATTCAGATGATCGAGCAGACATACGGGATACAGAATGCGGACGCCTACAGCATTATCAATTCCGTGCAGCTTCTCAACCGGTATACGGTGTCGGACTTCGAGAATCTGCAGAAGGTCGTGCGGGCGGCGCCGGAGCAGCTTGATAACCGCAGTTATCTTGACGAGATCAACGAATCACTGTCCCAGAAGTACTCGTACCTGATTGTTCGAAAAGACGGGCAGATTATTTACAACGGATCGAAGGACAGCGCGGTAATTTTGGACGATCTGCCGGAGTACGGGGCGACAAACCCGGAGACGGGAACCGGAATCTACACGGACAGCGCGGCGGAGCTTCTCGTCAAGCAGATTGATTATCTGTCGAAGGAGGGCGCTTCGTGCAGCGTGTTTATCGTCACTTCTCTGGTGGGAACCGTGCCGGAGGTGAAGCATCTTCTTGTGCAGGTTATCATGTCGATTTTTCTGATTCTTCTTCTGACGGCGCTCATGATGGTTGTGTGGATATACCGGAGCATGATTACGCCGATCCGGCGGCTGCAGACAGCGGCGGAGAGCATCAAGGAGGGGAATCTGGACTTTGAGATTGACATGGGAGGAGACGGCGAGATCGGGGAGCTGTGCGTCAGCTTTGAGCAGATGCGCCAGCGCTTAAAGGATAACGCCGAGGAAAAGCTAAACACCGAGCGGGAGAACAAGGCGCTGATCAGCAACATTGCCCACGACTTAAAGACGCCGATTACGGCGGTGAAGGGCTATGCGGAAGGGATTATCGACGGCGTTGCAAATACGCCGGAGAAGGTGGACAAATATGTCCGTACCATTTATAATAAGGCAAACGAGATGGATACGCTGATTAATGAGCTGACGCTCTACTCGAAAATCGACACCAACCGCATTCCGTACAATTTTGCCAAAATTAACGTGGAAGAGTACTTCGGCGACTGCGTGGAGGAGATCGGGCTGGATCTGGAGGCAAAGGGAATCGGTCTGTCATACTACAATTATGCGGCTGCGTCCACGGTGATTATTGCGGACCCCGAGCAGCTCAGACGGGTTGTGAACAATATTATCGGCAATTCCATCAAGTACAGAAACAGACAGCAGGCCTTTATCCAGATCCGCATCAAGGATGTGGGGGACTTCATTCAGGTGGAAATCGAGGATAACGGGCGGGGAATCGCCCAGAAGGATCTGCCGTACATTTTTGACCGTTTCTACCGGACGGACGCTTCGCGCAACTCGGCGACCGGAGGAAGCGGCATCGGCCTGTCCATCGTAAAGAAAATCGTGGAGGACCACGGCGGCAAGATCTGGGCGACGAGCAAGGAGGATGCGGGAACGATCATGTATTTTGTAATACGCAAATATCAGGAGGTTGTGAATGAGCAGGATATTAATTGTTGAGGACGAGGTGGCCATCGCGGATCTGGAGAAGGATTATCTGGAGCTGTCGGGCTTTGACGTGGAAATCGAAAATGACGGCGCCAGCGGTCTTGCACGGGCATTGGCGGAAGAGTTTGATTTGTTTATTCTTGATTTAATGCTGCCGGAGGTGGATGGCTTCGAGATTTGCAGACAGATACGGGAGAAGAAGAATATTCCGATTCTCATGGTGTCTGCGAAGAAGGATGATATAGACAAAATCCGCGGACTGGGCCTTGGAGCGGATGATTATGTCACAAAGCCTTTTTCGCCCAGCGAGCTTGTGGCGAGAGTCAAGGCGCACCTGGCGCGCTATGAGAGACTGATCGGGAGCAACATCGTGGAGAACGATATTGTGGAGATCCGGGGTATCCGCATCGACAAGACGGCCCGGCGGGTCTGGGTCAACGGAGAGGAGAAGCAGTTTACCACAAAGGAGTTCGACCTGCTGACGTTTCTTGCGGAGAATCCGAACCATGTATTTACGAAGGAGGAGCTGTTTCGGGAGATCTGGGATATGGAGTCCATCGGCGATATTGCGACGGTGACGGTTCACATTAAGAAAATCCGGGAGAAAATCGAGCTGAACACCAATAAGCCTCAGTATATCGAGACGATATGGGGCGTCGGATACCGATTTAAGCTGTAAAGTTATAACAGGAATTAATTATTTGGGAGGCATTGGTAAAATGCGGTATATTGATATGCACTGCGATACGCTGGCGGAGGCGCTGGCAGGGAAGGCGGACACGGCGTATGCGCTGAACGGCACGATGCTGGATGTGAAGCGGCTCTCGGAGGCGGGGGCCGGCGCTCAGTTTTTTGCGATGTTTGTGCCTCAGCGGAATGAGCCGGGGTGGTTCGGCCTGGAGGAGATGCCGGAGGCCATGGAGCTTGTGGAGCTGCTGTACAGAATTTATTGCAGAACAATGGATGAATGCGCGGAAATTATTTCTCCTGCCCGCTCTCTGGCGGATTATCGGGCCAATCTTGCGGCGGGGAAGCTGTCGGCGTTTCTCACAGTGGAGAACGGGTATCCGGTGGCCGGCCGGATGGAGAACCTGGAGAAGCTGGCAGGGATGGGGGTGGGACTGATGACGCTCACCTGGAACGATCCCAACTGTTTTGGGACGAACCATTCCGCCGACCCGGAGCAGATGCGGCAGGGGCTTACGGATTTTGGGAAGGAGGCGGTGGGGTACATGAACGAGCTGGGGATTGTGGTGGATGTGTCCCACCTGTCGGACGGCGGCTTTTACGATGTGGCGCGGTACTGCAAACGCCCTTTTGTGGCGTCCCACTCCAACTGCCGGGCGCTGTGCGGCGCAACCAGGAATCTGACGGACGACATGATCCGGGTGCTGGCGGAGAGGGGCGGCGTCAGCGGCATTAACTTTGCGCCGGGCTTTGTGAACGCCGACACTTCGGATCGGTACACGTCGGTGTCGGCTCTGTGCGATCACGTCGCGCATTTTCGGAATGTGGGCGGGGAGGAGTGCGTCGGCATCGGCACGGACTTCGACGGAATCCGGGGCGAGTTTGAGATCGGGGACTGCACGGGAATGCATCTGCTGTTCGACGAGCTGCACCGGCGGGGATTCAGTGACGATTTCATCGACCGGTTCGCCTTCGGGAATGTGGAGCGGGTGATCGGGGATGCGATGGGGTGAGCGTTGGGAGAGAGTAAGAGGGTAAGAGGGTAAGATGGCGAGAACGGTCAGTATCGGGAATCAGAATTTTGAGTCGCTGGTCAGCAACCACTATTTTTATGTGGACAAGACGGATTTTATAAGGGAATGGTGGGAGAACGCGGACTGTGTAACCGTGATTACAAGGCCGCGCCGGTTTGGAAAGACGTTAAACATGAATATGGTGGAGCGGTTTTTCTCGGTGGAGTACGCGGGGCAGGGTGAGCTGTTTGCGGGACTTGGCATCTGGCAGGAGGAGACGTACCGGGGGCTGCAGGGGACGGTTCCGGTGATCGGGATCAGCTTTGCGGACATAAAGGAGAACGATTTTGCTTCTGCGCGGAAAGCCATCTGCCATAATATCAAAAGGGTGTACCGGCGGTACGATTTTTTGCTGGAGACGGAGCTTTTGAGCGAAGAGGAAAAAAAGACGTTTCGCATGGTGTCCACGGATATGGAAAACTATCTGCTCATGGATTCCATACGTGCGCTCTCGGAGTACCTGTTCCGCTGTTACGGGGAAAAACCGATCATTCTGCTGGATGAGTACGATACACCGATGCAGGAAGCGTATGTGTGGGGCTACTGGAAAGAAATCGCACAGCTTATGCGGGGCTTTTTTAATTCCACGTTCAAGACAAACCCCTATCTGGGCCGGGCGCTTATGACGGGCATTACGAGGATGAGCAGGGAGAGCATTTTTTCGGATCTCAACAACCTGGAGGTGGTGACGACGACAAAGGATAAATACGCGGACGCTTTCGGCTTCACGCAGCAGGAGGTGTCGGCGGCTCTCGGGGAGTTTGGCCTTTCCGATATGGAGGCGCAGGTGCGGGACTGGTACGACGGTTTTACGTTTGGCAGCCGGACGGACATTTATAACCCCTGGTCCATTATCAACTATCTGGATGAGAAAAGGTTTTCTTCTTACTGGGCCAACACAAGTGAAAACAGTCTTGTGGGAAAGCTGATCCGGGAAAGCGGAAAAAATGTCAAGCTGATTATGGAAAATCTCCTGAAAGGGGAAGTGTTCCGCACGGAAATCGACGAGCAGATCGTATTCGACCGGCTGGACCACAGTGAGACTGCAATTTTCAGTCTGCTGCTGGCCGGCGGCTATCTGCGGGTAGCAGAGCACCGGTTTGACCTTAAGACCGGAAGGGAGCAGTATGCGCTTAAGCTCACAAACCGGGAAGTGCATCTGATGTTTGAGCGGATGATTGAGGGCTGGTTCAAAAATTATGTGCCGGAGTACAATGATTTCATCCGGGCGCTTCTCCTGGGGGATGTGGAGGAGATGAATTACTATATGAACGGCATCGCCCTGGCAACCTTCAGCTATTTTGACACGGGAAACAGCCCATCGGGAAGGTCGGAGCCGGAGCGTTTTTACCACGGATTTGTGCTGGGGCTTATGGTGGAGCTTTCGGACCGGTATATCATAAGCTCCAACCGGGAGAGCGGATTCGGCCGCTACGATGTGATGCTGGAGCCAAAGAGCGAGAGCGATGACGCCATACTCATGGAGTTTAAGGTGCGCCGCCCCAACCGGGAGAAGAGCCTTGAGGAGACGGCGGCGGCAGCCCTCGCGCAGATTGCAAAGAAGCGCTACGCAGACGCCCTGGCAGAAAAAGGAATTGCCGGGGAGCGCATACACACATACGGCTTTGCGTTTGAAGGGAAGACCGTTCTGATTGACGGAAGATGATCGAAAAACAGTGAATTACAAACAGATGCGAAAAAACGGGCCGGGTTTTGTGCAAAATTTTCCGAATGCGAAAAAATATAGGACTTTAGTACTGTATAAAATTGTTAAAACGAGGGTCGAAATTTTGGCAACTTTGTGCACACTTATCCCCCATGCCGTGCTATTATAATACATGTAAAAACCCCCCAATACATTATATAGTTTTTGCTATACCCCATAGTAAAAATACCTTCTCCTAAAAAGACAGCTCTTGCAGCTGTCTTTTTACTTGTCCAGAGAGAGGCGGCTTTGGGGCTGCATTTTTTTTTGCTATTGCGGCCGGAGAATGGTATAATTGAAAGGATGTATTCGAAACAGATTAGCTCCCGGGAGAACAGAGATGGAACAGATGCATTTGAGAACGGACGAAAATACATGCCGCGGGAAAGATGGCGGCGGGAAAAAGGCGAAAAGAGCCGCGGGCCGGCGGCGGTTTACATTTATTGATCTGTTCGCCGGAATCGGCGGAATGCGCATTGCCTTTGAGCGGGCCGGCGGAGCCTGCGTCTACTCCAGCGAATGGAACAAGTACAGCCAGCAGACCTACTGCGCCAATTTCGGGGAGACGCCCAAGGGGGATATAACGCAGATTGCTGCCGACTCCATACCGGACCACGACGTGCTGGTGGCCGGCTTTCCCTGCCAGCCCTTCTCCATCGCAGGCGTTTCGAAGAAAAACAGTCTCGGGAGAGCCACGGGCTTCGAGGACAAGACTCAGGGGACGCTGTTCTTTGACGTGTGCCGCATCTTAAAGGAAAAGCGGCCGAAGGCGTTTTTGCTGGAAAATGTAAAAAATCTGCGCAGCCACGACAGGGGGCGGACCTTTCAGGTGATTCTGGAATCGCTGGAGGAGCTGAACTACAGCGCCTTCTATGCGGTGCTGGACGGGCAGAACTACGTTCCCCAGCACAGAGAGCGCATTCTGATTGTGGGATTTGACCGGGAACGATATGGGGAGGATGTTAAATTTGAATTTAATTTAACACCAACAGAGCCGAAACCGGCCATGCGGGACATTCTGGACGAAAACGTGGACAAGAAGTACACGCTGTCGGACAAGCTGTGGACATACCTTAAGAATTATGCCGCAAAGCACCGGGCGGCGGGCAACGGCTTCGGCTACGGCATTGCGCCGCCGGACGGGGTGTCCCGGACCATCAGCGCAAGGTACTACAAGGACGGCTCGGAAATACTGATCGAGCAGGAGGGGAAGAACCCGAGAAGGCTCACGCCGCGGGAGTGCGCAAGGCTGCAGGGCTTTCCCGACGATTTTCAGATTCCCGTGTCCGACACGCAGGCGTATAAACAGTTCGGCAACTCCGTCGTTGTGCCGCTGATCGAGAACGTGGCAAAGCTGATGACGGAAAAGCTCTGCGAGCTGGAAAGACGGTGATACCTATGACGGCAGCACAGGCGATACAGTCGGTTTTAAACAGCGAAAAGAGCTTCTGCAAATTTCTCTCCGCAAACGACGCCGGCGCCACCGGCGGCCACCAGTCGGGCATACTCGTATCGAAGTCGGCGGCGGCTATGCTGTTTGACCGGCCGGTTTCCGATGTCTCCGGCGTTCTGAAAAAGACGGTGCGGATTGTGTGGCAGGAGAATTTTGAGACGGAGAGCTGCTTCACTTACTACGAGAGCAAAAAGGAGCTTCGCATTACGCGGTTCGGCAGGTCTTTTCCGTTTTTGCGGCCGGAGCAGACCGGGGCGCTGTTTGTGCTTACGAGACAGACGGACAGCGATTACAGCGGATATTTTCTGGACACCGAGCGGGAGATCGAGGAGTTTCTGTCCGCCTTCTGCATCAGCCCCACGGAGACGAACCGGCTGATTGATGCTTGCAATGTGACATGCGAGGCCAGGGAGCGGCTGGCGATACAGGAATTTATCGGAGGACTTTTGGCGGATTTTCCGGCGTCGGAGCTTATGTCTGCCGCGGCACACGCCATTGAGGAGAAGGTGTACGGCCACCCGGAGCGTGTGATTACAAACCCGGATCAGATGCTCATTCGCTGGACGAGCATGGAGTACGCGCTCTTTCGGGAGCTGGAGCAGGCGAAGTACCGGCCGCTGATCGAAAAAGGCTTTTCGTCGGTGGAGGAGTTTGTCCGGGTGGCCAATATCGTATTAAACAGAAGAAAGAGCCGCGCCGGAAAGAGCCTGGAGCACCATCTGTCCGCCGTCTTTGACGGAAACGGTCTGCCGTATGCGTCCCAGGCGGTGACGGAGGGGAAAAAGCGGCCGGATTTTCTGTTTCCTTCGGGGGAGGCGTACCACGATCCGGATTTTCCGGCGGAACGGATTCTCTCTCTGGCGGCCAAGACCACCTGCAAGGACCGCTGGCGGCAGGTGCTCAGCGAGGCGGACCGGCTGAAGGATCGGCCGAAGTACCTGTGCACCCTCCAGCAGGGCATATCCGGCGCGCAGATGGACGAGATGCAGGCGGCAAACGTCGTACTGGTTGTGCCGAAGCCCTACATCGAGACGTACCCGAAGGACCGCAGGGACCGAATCTGGACCATTGGGAAATTCGTGAAATTTGCAAAAGAGATCGGGGGAATCTGATATGGATATAAAAAGTCCCGGGGAACGGAGCAAAAATATGGCGGCCATCCGGTCGAAGGATACGAAGCCGGAGGTGTATTTCCGAAAGCTGCTCTTTGCGCAGGGGTACCGCTACAGCCTCAATTCCGGCCGGGTGCCCGGGCATCCGGATATTTATCTGCGAAAATACAACACGGCGATTTTCATACATGGGTGCTTCTGGCACCGCCACGAGGGCTGCCGCTACACCTACATGCCGAAATCGCGGATCGAGTTCTGGCAGAAGAAATTCGACACGAATGTGAGGCGGGATTACGTGGTGCGAAACGAGCTGCAGGAGAGCGGGATCAAGTGCCTGATCGCCTGGGAGTGCACGGTTAAGAAGATGAAGCGGAATCAGGAGGAGCGGGAACGGTATCTGAAGATTGTGGAGGAGTTTTTGAAGAGGGACGGGACGTTTCTGGAGATATGAGGGCAGTGAACAAGAATATAGGATACTCTATCGGTAAGGATAGTAATAAGACACAGAAATAGCCGCCCTGCTCCGCTAAAGTGAGGCGACTATTTTTGTCATAATCATTTAATTGGGCTAACTGTCTATCGGTAGCTCCTGTTGGGCATCTGTTGACGCAGCTGCCCTTCTTTCATTTTCAATATACCACAATCTCCAAAGTGCCGCAAGGACTTTTTAGTAGTTATCCGATTTATTCCCCGTTTTCTTTTCGTAAGCGCTTAATTTAAGGGAGAACTAAATATATGCCGCGGCAAAATCGGAGAATGTCTCAAAGCATTTGTGATAATTCGGATCAAACTCCTTTGAGCCCTGAAGCTGCCACACCGCAACCGACGGAACAGCGGTCTCGTAGCAGAGACAGAGCAGGCTGTCGCCGCTCAGTCTCGCAAAGGGAATCAGATCGTAGCCCAGGGTGTCCCCAGAGAACACCATAAATTCGTCATAGGAAGTGATGACGGCGCTGATGTCAAGACTGCCGTATTCGGATTCCGAGATTTTGGGAACAAGGCAGAGAAAGCGCTCCACCGTCCATTTCTCGTCGATCCGGACAGGCGCGTCGGGAATGCCGCCGTTGTTCGCTTTTATAAAATTTTTAAAGTCAGCCGGCAGCGTCTTTCTCCAGCTCTTTTCCCGCGCCTGAATCAGCTCGTCGGTAACCGCTTCCGGTATTACGGAATTACAACGAATCATACAATATCTCCTTTCTAATATCTGGACCCGTTGGCCCAGTTTCCCTCGCTCCTGCCGCCGTGGTGCCAGGTGGAGTTATGTACGCCGTAAGGAACGAGCTGCATCGTGCCGTCTTTCTCGCTGTGATGCCAGGTGTAGCCCTCCGGCGTTTCTCCGCGCTCAATCTGCGCAAGCTGTTCTTGGGTGAAGGATTTCGCCAGCTCGGGATTCTCCGCAATGGCTTTCTTTAACATCTCATTGCAGCGTGCAAACTGTTCGGAATCCGTCTTGTCCCAGTCCTTTTTGTCCAGAACACAGTCAAACACCGAAAACTGTGAGAAATCGGCGTAACGTTTTCCGTCAACATCACGGGTCGGCACGGTGGGAACCATACCCTTTTCCCTCGCGCACTCACAGATTGCCTTTCTCTGTGAGCCCGTCAGCTGATCGCCGCCCGGAACATGCTCCTCCCAGGACCAGGGCCGGTTTGTGTTGACGGCATTTGCGTAGTATTCGGCAAAAATCTCCTTTACCTCGTCGAACCCGACCTTGCCGTCGAGGAAGTCCTGTATCCTCTGCTGCTTTTCCTCCTCGGTCAGTTCCTTCTTCTCCGTGTCGTCCGGGTTGTCCGCCCCGTCCTCCGGCATTGTCTCTTCCCCGTCAAAAAGAGCATCGTAGCCTGTTATATCATCGGCACTGCGCTCAGGAATATCCTCATGTATCGCGTCGCTGACATCCGGCGTATCCTCATCCCAGAGCTGGTCGAACCGGTCGAGGGACGCCTGGCTGAACTCCGGCTCTGCGTCACCCTTTTTTTCAGAAACCTCGGGCGTATCGTTCCATGAATGTGAAAAATCCATATGGCTGTGCTCCTTTACATAGTATTCATAAGCCGCTCAAACAGCCTGGCGCCTGCATCCGTATTTTCCAGCCGCGCCTGCTCCTTTGTGAGGGCCGCGATGATTTTCTGCTGCGCGCGGGTCTCAAGGAGCGCGATGTCCGGCTCCAGAATGTCTTTCATGTATGCAAACCAGTCTCTGATATTGCGCTCCCTGCCCTTTGCCAGCCGAAATGCGGACTCCGCATTGAAAATATGGTAGAGTACATGCTCCCTCAGCCTCTGAATCTCCTTTTTGTCGGAGGCGGACAGATAGCGGATAAACGAAACCTTTGCCTCCGTGGGGATGGAGAGCCGGTACAGGCAGTCGGTAAGGCCGGTGAGAGCGTCCGCGTCGAGCCGCTCCCTTTCCCTGGCCGGAAGCAGTAAGGCCTCCAGAATCCGATTTCGGTCTGCCGGGGTGCTGTCCGTCTGCCGGTAAGTGTACGGCGGAACATCCTTAAAATTCGTGTCGATGCGGCAGAGCACCGGCTCGAGCCAGTTGTTCTGGTACACGGCGGCCTCAAAGGTTTTCAGGCGGGACAGCTCCGCGATCTGCTCGTCGTTTAAGCCCGCCGCCCGGCCCACAAGCTCCCTGTCATTCAGGTCCGGCAGGCCCAGGATAAGCTTCGTGTTTGTATTGCGGATGACGGACAGGTCCATAAGCCCCGGCGCCTGGTCTGCGATGACAAAGCCCTCCCCGCAGGTGCGCATCTCCGCGATGGAGTTTGCCAGCATCTCCACGGACTTGCCCAGCAGATTTGCGCCCTCGCCGGACTGCTCCGCGGAGGTGCGCTTTAAAATATTGTGGGCCTCCTCCAGGACGGTCACATGATGAAGTTTCGCGTTGCAGCCACTGGCGTCCGCCATCCGGTGCTCCTGCAGCTTCATTACAAGCAGTCCCATAATGAGCGCCTTCGTCTCCGACGAGCCGGTCCGGCTCAGGTCCACAATGACATTCTCGTCAAACAGCTGGCGGGCGGACAGCTCGTCCCCCGTAAAAATCCGGCCGTACAGCCCGTTTGTCAGCGATTTCAGCCGGGTGCACAGCGCTCCCTTGTAGTCCCCTTTGCTGTCGGCGGAGTAGGCGGATTCGTCCATCACGGCGTTCACCTGGGCCAGAACGTCCAGGAAGGACGGAAACAGCGGCCTGCCGCAGGAGTCCCGGTACCGGCAGGCGGACGCGCCCAGATTCCAGCCGGACACCACATAGGCCCGCTCGATGGCATCCTTTAGCACCGCTGGCATTGCGGCGTACATGGGCCAGCAGACATTAAAGATTTCCACCAGCCGGTCAATGTGCTCCAGCACATGAATATCCTCCGGAAAGCTGAAAGGATTGATGCGCAGCAGCGGCGTCTTTTTATCGTTTGTGCCGTAGACACTGACGTTCTCGCAGCTGCCGAAGCGGTCCTTATACTCGCCCTTTGCGGGTTCAATGACCATAATATGCACATTTCTTGCCATGAGCCTGTCCAAAAGACTGTAAATGGCGGTGGATTTTCCCTTGCCGGTGGAGCCGGTAATGAAGGTGTGCATCGAGAGGCTCTCCGCGTCGATGCGCACCCTCTGCTCCTTCCCCGGCGCGCCCGTGTATCCCATATGACAGAGTGTTCCCAGCTCGATGGTGTCTTCGGAGCTCTCCATCACATTGCGGCCGAAGGGGGCCATCGGAATGACCGTAATGCCGTTGACGGACTTCTTCGGCAGACCGATCTGAATCGCAAGCTCGTCTCCGCTTACGATGGAGGCCGGAGTGACGATAATGCCGCTCTCTCTGCTCTGCAGAAAGCGGGGGTGAACCAGAGAGCCGAGATATTTTCCGAGAATTTCCGTCTCGTCGGGCTGGTGCCAGGTGTTGATGTGGGACGCCTGGACGCAGGAGCTCTTTCCCCGCATCAGAGCATTGTAATTGCCAGCGACTGTGAGGGCGGTCTCCCGGCTGTCCGCAATGACATAGGCGGCGCAGTTGAAAGCGCCGAAGCTCTCGCACTCGTCGAGCCGTTCAATCTGCCGGTCGATTTTGTCCAGCAGAGATTTGACGGAACGGTTTTCGCTGGTGAGCTGCAGACTCTTTCCGGAGGTTTTTGACGAGGAGGCGGTGTCCGTCACGGAACGGCTCCTCTGGGTGGACTCGGTAGTGGTGTCGGTGTGCCCGGACGTATCGCCGACGCTGCTGTTGACCCCGACGTTGTAGCCCACATTGGCGCTCAGAATAAAGCTGATTACGCCGCTTACGCTTAAGCCGGCGGATTTGCCCTTCGTTCTGGTCTGGCTCTGGGTCATGGAGATGCCCTTGGAGATGCCGTCCGATATTCCGTCGGTTGTCGCCTTTGAGAGGGAGACGGTGTCGCTCTCGTTTAAGGTGACGGTGTTTGCGGCAAAGACCGCCAGCTGGGAGTAGATCATTTCATAGCCCTGCCGGATCACCTGTATTTCCGAGGAGTTGACAGGGTCCGCCAGCATGACGATGGTGCAGGGCTGCCCCCGGAGGGAATCGACGAGATTCTCGATTCCCTGCACGTAGCCCTCTATGCTCTTATCCTCCTCGTCCCGCAGCGACACAACGCCGGAAACCGACGCGTAGCAGTTGTCTTTTTTTGCCAGCGTGCTGCGGCGGAATTCCTCGATCTCTTCGGCCGTAAGCTCCTTTAGCTCGGAGCCGATCAGATTTCCCTGCAGTGCGCCGTGAAAGGCGGCGGCGTTCGCCCGTCTTCGCCGGACGGCGGCCTCCTTTCGCTCTCTTGCCTTTTTGGAGAGGATGCCGAAATAGTAGTCGGTTTTTAAGCCGTCGCTTTTAATGATCGTCGCAATGCTGCAGTCGATGGACGACGCCACGTTCACGATGGTCGTGAGCTTGTTCAGGAAATTTTCTTCCCGGTTCATGACAAGCTTTGTGAGCCGGTAGAAGCTGCCGCACTCCGCAATGTCGATGTCGATGTCCTCCTCGGACGGGTCCATAATTTCAAAGGCCTCCAGACGGCCGAGATAGTTTTTGGTGATGATGGAAGCTGCGTTGGCTAACGCACTGCTCAGCGCGCTGCTCTGCCGGTTCCTGGTGGCCTCCAGTTCATTTGGCATCGGATATGTCCTCCTGTTATATTTTTGTCAGCGCCGCCGTAAGAATCCTCTCGTATTCCTGATAGTCCGCGATTTCTCTGTCCTTGTCCTCGCACTGGCGCAGCAGCGTCTGGAACTCATCGGATATATTGTGAAGAAGCCGGTCGCTCACCTGCTCCTCGATTGCCGCCATATTTTCCCGGAAGCGGCGGGCCTCCTGCTCCAGCCGGCTGCAGAGCTCGTTGTAAATGCGGGAGACGGCAGTGGAAAGTGCGGCGGAGAGCTGATTCTTCTGGTCGGCGGAGGTGAGCTCTCCGCTGAATTTTCCGGCAATCCCGCCCATGGCTTCGGATATATCCATGTTAAATACCGGAAACTCGATGGCGCCGACCGACTCCTCCACCATGATTCGAAAGAGGGAGGAATCGTAATTTTCATCCCCAAGATCGAAATTGTTTACGACAACCTGCAGCAGTTTCCGTTTGATCTCTTTTATATTGAGCGCTTCGCAGAACACCTCCTCGATCTGGCTGCAGGCATCCAGCGCGTACCGGTTCAGGTTTTCGATTGCGTCTGCGGCGATGCAGTAGCTGTAGTGCTCCTCGTAGGTGTAGGAGTGGGTCTTTTTCCACCAGAGATGGCCGGTGGTGTAGGTGCCCGTATGGGTGGTGGTTCCGGTGCGCTCCTTCACATTCAGGTAATCCTTTGCGGCCTCCCGAAGCTCGCGGATTCCGGCGTTCTTCTCGGACTCGAGCCTGGCGTAGAGATCGCCGAAAACCGCCGCGATGTCCGCCTTGATATTTCCCATCCGGCTTTCAGTGAATTTCTTCTGTTCCAGCAGCTTTTCCCGGTCGTTGTCGTTAAGGAGTCTGACGCGCTTTTCGGTCTTGTCGAGAAAGGCGTGGAGCAGACTCTTAAGCTCCTCCTTCGCGTTGGGAAGGAAGCTCTCCGCCCGGCTTTGCAGCACCTGCTCCTTTTCGGCCACAACCTCGTCAAACAGTGCGGTGACCTGGTCGAAATTGCCAAGAAGCCTTAAGTCCGACTGCAGATCATCCGAAAACTGCCGCAGCGCGGCAGAGAGATTGCGCTCCTCCGGCGTATATTCGGACTCGTCCTTTGCGCTCATGTTGCGGGCAAGGGACGATACCATGACCGGGTCTGTGCACTGTCTTATCACATCAATCAGCTCCGGAAGGCTGTCTCTCGCCTGCAGATCCTTTACAAATTCCTCAACCTTCGCTTTTGCGCGCTTCTTAAGCTTCCTTCCGATGATTTTGCAGGCCTTCGGGATATTGTCGGCGGTGTTTTCATCGTCCCCGAACAGATCGTCGTCGTCCGACACCCGCAGAATGTCACGGATACCGGAGTCGTATTTGCTGGCGATGAGAATAAGCCTCTTTACTCCTTTCTGGGGCAGCTGGCTGGAGAGCAGCGTCCAGTCGCTTTTGTCCAGAAAGCTTCCGGACTGGCTTAAGAAAAAGACCACGTCGCACACCTCCATAAATTCCTTCGTCCGGATGGTCCGGGATGCGATCGGGTCATTTAAGCCCGGGGTGTCCACAATGGAAAGCCCCTGAAACTCCTCTTTGTTCAGGTACAGCGTTACCGCCTTCACAATCGGCGTAAAGCGGCCGTCCTCCCCCACATAGCTGTTCAGGTTAAGGAGCAGCTCCTCGTAGGTGTCGAAGTCGATGGTGTCCCACCCCTTTTCCAGGTACGGGTGCGGGTCGACGCCGTTTTTTCGTACAAGCTCCACAATCTCCCGCGCGGAGGTGTAGATCTCGTCGTCGAAGTCCACCAGGGCGTTTTCTTCGAGCACCTCCCACTCCTCCAAGGAGTAGTACTCGATCTGAATGCTGTTGTGGTCTGCGTACTCCATCTTTGTAAGCGTCGCGGTCTTTGGCGTGGAGGCCTTCGGAAGGATTTCCTCACCGCCGAAGAGAAGCGTATTCAAAAAAGACGACTTTCCGGCCTTCACCTGACCCACCACGCCGATGTTTAATTTTCTGTTTTCCCGGAAGAAATCCTCTGTTTTCATGCGGAAATGACCGGCCAGATCCCGGAGCGCTCTTATGTCCTCCTCCTTCGCGCGGCCCGCAATGTCCGCCGTAATCTCCTCCACGCAGCTGTAAAAGCTGTCAAATGCACGGTTGTCCACTGTAAATCTTGCCATGTCAAATCCTCCGATCCGCTTTCGTATTTCTCATGGTTTTTACCCATTCCTTTATGGAATCTTTGTTGTCCGTCTCAAACGAAATCACGCCGTAGGTGACGCTGCTGTCGCGAAACTGGAAGAGCCGTCCGCTGGAGGAGGCCTTTATCTCCTCCCGCACAAAACTGGTCTGAAACAGCGATAAGGGACCGTTTCCCGGCGCCTCGCTCTTTTTTTTCTTCAGGCAGGAAGCGATCAGATCTCCCTTTTGGACGGTCTGATAATTCTTTACCGTCCATCGAAAGTCGCTTACGGCGCTGTCCGGCAGAGCGATCACGAGATCGCGCGGTGCATGGGAAGCCTTTTTAATGAGGGCCGGGTCCAGATAGTGTGTAAAGGCCGAAAGCATCCTCTGACAGTGCCTTATGTCCTCAGCGGACAGGGCGTCGATGCTTTGGGTCAGAACGAGCCGCGCGGTCAGTGACAGCGCCTGCAGACGCTCTGGTTCGATGGCAAGAACCGAGCCGAGATCCGCAAGGTACTCAATGATTTCACCGTTGGGACATCCGGCTATTCCGGCAGTCACAAAAGCGTCCACAAAGAAATAATCTCTGTAGTCCGGCGGCAGCGCCTCCGCAAATTCGCCGTACAGCTCCGGCTCCATCCGGAGGCTGTCGCGGTACAGTTCGGCCAGCTCGCAGTCCGGGCAGGCCTTTAGCAGCAGCCACTGGAGAAAGACCAGGCGGTTTACGGCGGAGTCTGTGCCCGCGTCCAGGTTTGCGATGGAAAGAAGCAGCTTCAGGTAGAGCAGACGGGTTCTCTCGTCGCTTAATCTGCTCAGCGGATGCTCCGGAAAGGGAATCTGTTTTGCCAGACGACGGATGGCCTGGTAGTCAATGTCGGTGTCCTGCGCGGCGGAGCGCATGTCGTCGAGATCCGACTCGATGCCTGTCACTGCGTGGGACAGGTCCGCAATCTGATGCGCCAGGGCGCGGACGTCCTGCTGTATCTCTAATAAGCTTTTCAAAATATTACCTGCTTTTCTTTCTGTGTCATTTACGTGTCATTAAGATTTCTTCGTTTTCCAGTACAATGGTTACTTCTCCGGTGCAGCGGTTGCCGCTGATTTCGATCTCGGAAGCGTCCAGGTGACCGATGACTGCGGGCGTATAGTCCGAGCGCGTGTTGTTGACGCACCTGCAGTTATGAAATTCGTTGTCCTTGACTGTCGCGCGGAGAAGACGGCCGGAATCTGGCATCGCGCTTCCCCAGAATACGCCGCTTACGCCCCAGTGGCCTGATGTTGCGGTTGAGACAATGTAACAGCCGAGAAGCTTATTGCCCGTCAGCGTTATAGCGGCGTTTTCCGGAAGATTTCCCTCGTACACGATTCCGCCGCGCCTGTCACCGTAACAGCGGTATCCGCATTCAATGTACTCGCAGCGGTCCGAGATGAAGTCCACCACTTCACTGAGCTCTGCCACGCGGTTTTTGAAATTGCGGAACGTGCAGTTTTGAAAGACAACCGTGTCGGCGGCATCAATGATAAGCCTTCCGTCGGAGCCCTCCAGCCGGCAGTTTTGAAAGGTGATTTTCTCACAGGACCGAAATTCCCAGTCCCTGTCGATCACAAGGCACAGACGGTCAAAGGTGACCCGTTTGGCCTGATATTCGGAAGGGAAATCAATTCCGTATGAGGTCTGGTTATCCGGCGACGTGTAATACAGCTCCTCCTCCGTGTCAACCGCGGCGCCCGCATAGTATTGTTTCACGTAGGTCAGGTAGTTTAGCCGTTTTAACGGCAGGTCCATTTTCGCTTTCGCCTCGTCAAAGAGGCGGACGTCCTGCCGGACAACGGATTTCGCCACAAGACAGAGCACTTCCAGGTCCTGCTTTGAAACGTCGAGCAGCTCGATCAGCTCCGCCAGATACTCGAAGGCCGGCTCCGGGGTGTCTCCGAGGGCGGCGAGCACTGTGCCCTCCAGCGCGAAACAGTATCCGGCGTCGGTATGGCCCACGCCGTCCAGAAATTCCGAGACGTCCGTATCGGAGAGCTCCAGCGCCCGGCGCATACAGTCCTGGACGGTGCTGTCGGTTTCCATGCCCGAAAACAGCTGCTTCAGGTAAAGGAGCTGCGCTTCGGTGGGCGTGTTCTCGTACTGTACGACCGTGCAGAGGAATTTCAGGTACAGCTCCTTCCGGTAATCGTCCAGCCCTGCTGTGACGGCATTGACGACGGCGTATTTTTCACGCCGCAGTTCCTCCAGAAGCCTGCGGATTCCTTCGACTTTTTGATTCATTTCTTCCATATATATGCTCTCCTCAAATCCCGGCGATCATATCCCGGTACTGTTTTGTATGCGAAAAGACAGCGTGGATACGAATATCCCCGGGCGGCGTGCAGACCGACCGGATCATGTCGCGCAGCGCGTTGCGGTATTCGGTTCCGGCGGTGTTTTCTGTGACTGCGGGCTCTGCATTCTGAAAACAGCGCGCAAGCAGCTCCTGGACGGAGCGGTCAGTCTGAATGCCGCGCTGTTTTTTGTACGCTTCGATGAGCTGACGGCTGCTTTGGATTCTGTCCTGCAGCAGATCAATCTCCGACGGCTCCGGCATGGCGATGCCGACGGTATCCGCGATAAATTTGATCTCGGTGAAAAATTCATCCTGCAGCTCCTTAAGCTTTGCGCGGATTGCCTTCAGCTCGTTTACATTGCGCTTTGCATCCGACACAAGAAGCTGCAGCGGCTCAAGAACGTCGGCTGCAATATCCTCCGCCGACAGCCTGGTGATGGAGGTGTTCAGCCTTGTGAGCTTGCGGCTCTCCTCATCAATCTCCTCGTCGTAAAATTCCCGGCACCGGAAAAAAATCTGCTTGAAATTCCGTGCAAAATTGGACTCGTATATTCGGCTGTCCCACTCTCTGATCTGCTCCTCGATTTTGGCCCGGTCCTTACTGATAAAATCCAGCAGTGCATCGTCCTCGATCTGATCCGGCCGGCTGGTAAAGGCCAGCACGTCGATGCAGCTCACCCCCTTAAGGTCGAGGGTTGTCTTTATTTTGTCGATGATCGCCGAAAGATCCGAGAGATTCTTTTTGTCCGCCTTGTTTACGATAATCAGCTTCGGAATGTCCGCCCGCAGCGTTTTGATAAACTTTATATCCTCTTCTGTGATGGTTCCGGCGTCGGCCTGGACGAACCAGAGAATATAGTTGCTGGCGTTGAGCTGGCCTCTGGCAATCTGCTCGTCCGTTTTGGCGGAATACTTTTCGGAATCCGGTTTGGAGTATCCGGGCGTATCCAAAAAGGCGATGCTGTCGTACCGGTGCAGCGGCGTGGAGAAGAAGATGCTCTCCAGAATGTGGCCGAGGGTGACGGCGTCCGTCACCCTTTCGCAGTCCTCGTCCTCGAGCCCGCCGAACCCGTGGGCAATTTTTTTGATGTCCTTTGGGAGCATCTGTATGCGGGTGTCGAATACATTGATTCCAAGCACCTCATGCCGGTCGCCCTTTACAATGTAGGTCGGCACGGAGGTGGAGGGATCAATGTCTGCGGGGAGAACGGACTTTCCCATGAAAGCGTTCAGAAAGCTGGACTTTCCGCAGGAGAAGCCGCCTCCCAGCGCAACGATATTTTTGCCGATCAGTTTGTCGTAGAGGATGAAATCCCGAAATTTTTCATACTCGGACTTAAAGTCGGTGTAAAGCTCATAAAAATCCTCCGGCGCGTTTTTCTTAAGCGTATCCGGAATTTTTTTGTGAATGATGCTCTCGATTCGGGAGAGATCGACGCGCAGCTGCGCGGCGGTCGGATTCTGCCCGACGATGCAGCACAGCAGTTCAAAATTGTATAAGAGTTTTTCGTATACCTCTTCATCGTAAGCCATCTTTGAGTTCTCCTGTTCTTTCCAGATCCCGGCTCAGACTGTGTTCTCTGGCTGCTTTCTGTTCTTTTTCGTCGTCCATCCGGACCCGCACGTCGGAGAGAGCCTTCTCCAGGGCGGTTCTCTGGCTGGTCAGCTCGCCCTCGATGGAGGTATTCACGAGTGTTACCTGCTTTGCGATGGTCATCTCAATCCCTTTTCGGACCTCGTTTAAAATCTGCGGGAATACCTCGCTTTTGAGCTTGTGGGAAATCTCCCGTTTCGCCTCCTCCCGCTTTTTGTTGCTGCGGAGCTTCATAAAGATTCCGGCAAGGAGCCCCAGCAGCGGAATGCCGAGCAAAATGCCCGCTGAGACGGCGACGATGGCCGACGTCATGCCTTTGCTGAGCTTTCCGCTGTCGAAGGTAAAGGAGACATGGACGTCGCCGACGGATTCGCTGTTGATGGTTTTTGACACATTTTTTAAATATTTTTCAACCTTCGGAATAAAGTGCTTCTGTACGCCGGTGGTGACTGCGCTGCGGACGACGGTGTTTAAGTGTTCGTTAATGCTTTGTCCGTTCAGCGCCATTGCCACAAGGGTCGGCTCCTCCGCCTCCAGCGTCCGCTGCAAATCGTCGTTTATTTCCTGCGCGCACTCCTGAAGCTCAGCCTCAAATTTCGACTTCTCGCCGGTAAAGCCGGATTCCAGGGAGGAGAGCTGGCGGGAGAGCTTTTCCTCCTGCTCGTCCAGCTCGGATTCAGAGAGCCTTCCGCCGGAGAGGGCGGTTTTCAGGTAGCTCTCGGTGTTTTCCACAATGGAAAGGGCGAGTCCGCGATATTTTTTTGCCAGAATTTCCTGGGATTTCTCCTGAATCTCCCGCAGAAATTCCCGAAGCTCGTCCGAGTCCCCGTCGAAGCTGCTCGTTCTGCAGCAGCGAAGCTCGCGCTCTCCCACATAGCGCTTTAAGCTCTCCTTCATCTTCGCAAGGGTGTGCTCGAAATCCTCGCCGCGCTTGTCGTACTTGGTGATGACGATGCACAGCGGCATGTCGTGCAGGCACAGCTCCTTTAAAATGTTTCCGACGCTGCTTCGGACAATCATGTCGTCCGCGGGAAAGGCGATAATGTACGCCAGGCTTTTGGGCAGATAGCTGTCGATGGCCCGGTTGTGTATCTCAAAGCCGGATTCAAAGCCCGGCATATCCACAAGCATGACGTCCGGAATTTCCTCGAGAAAGCTGTTGCGCAGCTGGATTCTCGCGCTCACTGCGGTGTTTGCGTCCGCCGTGTAGGAGCGGTATGCGTCCACGGAGAGCGTCTCGGTGGAGCCGTCGTTTTTTAAGACGCTGACCGCGTCGGCGGAATCCGAATAGATGATTTCGGCCGGGATCGCCGTCTCCGGTGTTATGTCCTCCTTTAATATTTTCCGGCTGTAGCCAAGGACTGTGTTGACCAGCGCGCTTTTCCCGGAGCTGAACTTTCCGATGATGGGGATGCAGACACTGGCGTCTGCAATTTCCTCCTGCAGCCGGTCGACGGCGTCTGCCGGCAGGTCCCAGGCGGTGTTTATGTCTCTGATTTCGCGCAGAGCTGAAAGAACCGTTTCCATAATAACTGTAATCTCCTCGTTTTGTATGTAATGACTTTATTATAGACAGATGTGAGCGGCTTTGCAATCGGCAAACGGCTTTTTTCGGGGCTTTTTGCCGATTACGGATACAGCCTGCGCATGGCTTCGATCTCTTCTTTCATCTCGTTTACAAAGGATTCCGGGGACAGGGCTTTTACGGCCTTTCCCTGTGAGAGCAGGAACATGTTTATGCCGGTTCCGAAGGTTTCCGCCTCGATGACGGAGCGGTTTCCGGTTTTTTCTATGATTTTTGCAGTCGGAATTTTGTCCAGAATCGCCTGGACGCTTCTTCCACTGTACTCAAATCGGATTTTCCGGTATTCGCCGGGATGCATAAACTGGATCCTGCTCCGAAGCTCCCCCTCGTCGAAATCCTTTGTCTGATCCGGTGTGAAGCGCTCCCTGTGCTCCACGATGGAGATAATGCGGTCTGCCCTGTAGTACAGCGGCGTCCGGCCGTCTTCATCGCAGCGGTATGCGATCAGATAAAAATAGTACTCAGAGAACATAATCGCCAGCGGCATCAGCCGCCGTTCCACCAGACTGCGGTTCATTTTGTAGTAGCGCACGGTGATTTCCCGGCGTTCATGAATGCACCCTGCCAGCTGCCACAGCTGCTCGATTACGCTCTCGCAGTCGTGGGAGACTTCATTGTAGTGGTACATTTCCTTTCGGATAATTTTATCCAGCACGGCCCGGTCGTGGGCGCTCGTGAAGCCTTTCAGCTTGGCTGTTAAGTCCAGCAGCTCCATCTTGCGGAAGGCTCTTGAGCCGATCAGCACCTTCAGGATGGAAAAGAGCTCTTTGCTGACCAAAAAGCTGTCCAGCTCAAGGTACCAGGATTTTGCGGCCGGGGAATATTTCAGCTCCGCGCTGCCGGTCAGCTCCCGGCTTTCAGAGAGAAAGTTTCGGATTTCGCCGAGATCTCTGGAGATGCTTTTGCCGGACACGCCATATTCGTCGGCCAGCTTTCGGACGGATATGCTTTCTCCTCTCATGGCCCGGAAAAAGATTTCCAGAAGACGGTTTTTCTTCATGCCTGTTGTGCCCATGGCGTGTTCTCCTTTTGCTTTTCTTTTTATTATATCATATCGTTCCGAAAACGGCCGAGAAAATGCCGCGGACCGCCCCTGCGATGCCGCCGATTATGCCGCCTGCGATTTTGCCCGGGATTCCCAGAATCTCGCCGCCGATTTCGGAGCCGGTGTCGGCGCTGTCCGCGATGCAGTCCCATACGGTGTCAAAAAATTCGTTCTCGGTCTCTTTCCGGTAATCGCTCTCCTTATCGTCGTACATCCAGTTGTCGGCGTCGTCGTTGATGTTGTCCGCAAGCACCAGACGCTTGTCCTTTGGGATCGACCGGATAATACAGTAGAACAGCCGGGTGAGGTTGTAGGGATTTCGCTGGCTTTTGCCCGCTTCTTTGTAGCCTGCGCAGTAGCAGACGGGCCGAAGGTCGAGCCCGGTTGACTCGCGGATTCGCCGGCGGACGGATTCGGCTTTTTCATCAAGAAATGCAGAGAGAACCTCGTCCGGTTCGTTCTTTTCGGCGTTCCAGTGGGCTCCCTTCATGGCGATGTCCGACTGGTTTAAGGCGACGATAATCCGCTCCGCGGCGGCCTTTTTGCCGAGGCAGGGAATCAGCACGTTATTGATGAGACTGTAGGAGGTTCCCAGGTCCTTTGTGGAGGCGTCAAGCACTACGAGCACCATGTCGATCAGCGGATCGCAATGCTCGTCGGCCTCGTTCAGCTTTCGGATGATGCTGCGGGTGATTTTCTCGTCCTTTGCGGCGCCGTCGCCCAGTCCCGGCGTGTCCCAGATGGTCAGGTTGTCCAGCTCGTACCGGGATAATTCCGCAGTTTCCGGGTCGGCGCCGACGCCAATCTTTGCCACCTCCATGTGGAACATTGCGTTGACTGTGGAGCTTTTTCCCGCTCCGGTGGCCCCGGTGATCATGAGGTTCACCTTTTTTTCGCGATTCTTTAGCAGGCGGGACAGTTTCTTTGTTTTCTCGCTGTCCGGCAGATCGGACTTCATGATTTCGTCCTCGAGAAGCTCGTAGATGCTCTGTTTTTCCGGCGGCGGGGTCTGGGTGAACAGGAATGGATCGTCCGGTGAGAGTGTTTCGATTTCGATGATTTTTGGTTCTGACATTGCGCTGCCTCCTTTTTCGTGATGGATACAGGATAGCAGGAGACGGGGACAGACGCCTGTCCGGGTGAAATTATTTTTTCGATTGCTGCAGCCGCCTGCCGCAAGGGAGGCAGCTGCGGCAGGCGTTTCTGCTTTAACCGGCAAGGGACAGGGGCCCCGCCAGCTGCTCTCTGGCCACGTAAAGGCTCATGTCCGGGTGCACGGTCATGGTCCATTTTACGAGCCGGATCTGCATATTTTCGATCTCAAGGCAGGTGATGCAGCGGGGGTGCACGCAGCTTCCGCTGTTGTAGTATCTGGGGCTGTCAGCGGAAAGGGCCGGGCGGTGGGTGTGGCCGGTGATCAGCGTGACGCCGTTTTGGGCGGCGTAGTGCTGCAGACGCCGCTCGGTCTTATGCTTTCTCGTGTAATTTTTTGCTGCGCTGGTCGGGTCGAGGACGCCGTAGTGCTCCAGCGGTTTCCAGACATACCGGACAAGAAAGCGGGAGAGGGGCCAGAGAGCGGAGTTGAGAAAATCCGCCTGGTGTCCGTGGGTCAGGTAAATGTCTCTCGCATCGGGGCCTGCGTGGTTTTCTAGAATGACTCCGGGATAAAAGGTTATGTCCGGCAAAAGCGGCTTCTGTTCCCGGTGCGGGTTGTTTCCGCAGCCGCAGGGAAATGTGCGGCAGTGGCGGCTGGCGTAGCGGCTGCTCCGCTTTACGATGTCGTGATTGCCGTAGAGCATGTAGAGCCGGTTTTTTGCCTGATACCGGGAGAGCAGATCAAAGACATTGCCGTGGGTCTCGATAATCTGTGCGAGGCTTCGGTTTTCCCAGAGCTCGTCGCCGTCTCCGAGCTCGATGTATGTAAAACCGGCCTGATAGTAGTGCTGCAGCGCCGCGAAGTACAGGTGCTGGTTTTTCAGAAAATTGTCGTTTGTGGTGCCGATGCCCCGGTGGCAGTCGCTGACGAGCACGTATTTGCTGCGGCAGTCAAGAGGGAGCCTCGGGGCTCCCTCGAAGGCTTGATTCAGCCTGGATGTATAGCTCATGCCGTACTCCTCCTGCGGTGTTTTTCTTTGTAGCTGTGAACCCGAAACATTCTGCAGAATGCGAAGGGCAGATAGAAGTACAGATACAGTACCCGGTCCGCGGTCAGGCAGAAAGGCCGTGTGACAAACAGGAAGAGACGGCAGCCGATCCGGTTTGCGCACATGGCAAAGCTGTCCCGGAGCCCGGAAAAAAAGCCGCACGGCTCCGGGGCGCACCGGAAGGTGAAGGAGACGGTCCGGCCGCAGAAGGTGACATCGTCGGGAGAAAAGCCGGTTTCCAGCAGACCTCTGTAGAAGGCGGCGGCCATCTCGGAGGAGCAGAGGGCCGCAGAAGCGTAAAGGGTCAGGCTGGCGGGCCATGCGAAATGTCCGATCAGAAATCCCGTCAGCCACCAGTGTCTGGCGCGCATCCGCGCCAGTATGCGCTGTCCTTCCCAGAGAATAAAGGAAAGACGGGGCATTTCATCGTCATTGGCACAGCTGAAATGTGCCAGACGGCGCTCGCTTTTTGCCAGAATCCGGTCCGACCGGTACACGCCGATCTCACAGCCGCTGCAGATGCCGTACTGTCCTTTCCACAATTCGATCAGCCAGGTTTTTCCCGCGTAGTCAAAATAGACGGGCAGACAGTCGAAAACCATGCCGGGGTGAATTCTGTCGTAGAGCGCGCGGTAGCCGAAATCCCTCTGCCAGGCGTTTCTGCGGGATGTGACAAGACCCTGTG
>CATJJD010000264.1 GCA_949740385.1 uncultured Lachnospiraceae bacterium | reverse complement strand
TAAAAGTAAATCTATAGGCCCAATTATGGGATCAACCTATAATCAATTCTTTAAAGGAGGATATAATACTATGGGATTTTATGATAACAATCGCCATACCGCATTAGGCTCTAACATTGAGTTTGATTTGCTTGAAGGTTATTGTGGGGCTGCCGGAGCAGCAATGGCTGCATTAGAAGGCCAGTACAACAGTATGGCTATCTTTGAGTCCGCTATTGCTTCTGATTTCCAGGAAGCTATGGCTCTTAAAGAGGGTCAGGATATCGAGGCCCTGCAGGAAGCCGGTATTAAGGGCATGTTCGAGGCTATCATCAACTTCCTTAAGAAGCTTGGTGATAAGATCAAGAGTCTGTTTACTAAATTCATCGCTAAGATGGAATCCTACATGAAGAAGGATACCAAGTCCTTCGTAGAGAAATATCGTACCCAGATCAATAAGAAGGCCAACTTCAAAGATATGAAGGCTAAATTCAGCAAACCGCTTAATACAGGTAGTGGGCATGCCTATATTTGGGGTACTGATTATCAGATGGATTTAGAGATTACAAAGTACTTAAATAGTAGGTCTGTCTATGCCGGTGCATCTGATGATGATAACTTCGATGTATCTGATGAGATTGATAATAATCTTACTACAGCATTAGGAGGACATTCTACCTCAAAGAAAGAGTTTCAAAAGGATCTTCATGATCTTATGTATGATACTGAAGAGGTTAAGGATGATTGGAATCTTAATGATATTAATGCTGTAATGAGTAGGCTTGTGGATGCTGATAAAGCCATTAATAATCTTAAATCTAAAAATGATTCCCTGCAGAATCAAATTAAAAAGATTATTGCTGATATTTCAAAACAGCAAACTTCTATGGCGACAGCTAAATATGATGATAAAAATAAATCGCTAAAAGTCAGTACCAGAAGCTATAGTATAGATAGTAAGAATGATAAAAAATATGAAACTAATAAGGGTGGAGACTATGAGACCCATCCAAACGATAAAGATAGTTTTAGTGATTATAGGAACACCCTACAAATAGCATTAGCAAATATGCAGAAGAGGGCTAATGCTCATCAGAGTGCTATTCTCACATATTGTTCTGGTGTTATGGCAGAGGCTAAATGGGGATTAGCACAGGATCGCCGGATCTTTGCTCAGGCTGTTGGATATAGTCCTAAGAATGAATCTGCTTTATTAGCAGAAGCTATGGGAGATGTAGCACAATGGGAATGTGAATCTTACTTC
>CATJJD010000263.1 GCA_949740385.1 uncultured Lachnospiraceae bacterium | reverse complement strand
TTCCTGGAAAATAAAACCCAGATTATCCCTGCGGAAATCCGCTGCTTTGGAATCAGTCAGATTTTTAAGATTGACACCGTTTATTGTAATGCTGCCGCCTGTGGGTGTATCAATCGTAGAAAGAACATTAAGCAATGTTGTCTTTCCTGATCCGGAAGCCCCCATAATGGCAATAAATTCGCCGTCCGTTACGCTGAACGATACTTTGTTGAGGCTCCGGTGCTGTGATTTTGCATAAATTTTTGTTACATTTTTCGCTTCTAATAATGCAGCCATTTCTTTTATTCTCCTTTGCTTTTTTGATAACAGTATTGTAATGCAGGGGCTGGAAAAAGGAATGAGTAAATTGCGCAAAGCCCGGTTATCTTCCCTGGTTATTTCTCTATTATTGCGTTTTCGTCATTGATAATACCATATTTTTAATTCGCTTTTGAGAGCAGGTGTGGTTTAATATGTATTGCAGAGATTAGCACTCGAAAAGTATGAGTGCTAACAATCAATAGAAAGGCAGGTAACAGGCATGAAATTAAAACCATGGGGCGACAGAGCTATTTTAAGGTATCCGGAAGCGGAAGAAAACACAGTCGGGCATTGTTCTGCGGGACAGTGCAAAAGAGAAAACACAGGAAGCGGCTGCTGCGGCAGGCGGGGACGGTACCGGCTGTGAAGGAAAGAATGTGCAGATGCAGGTCAGAGAGAGCAGCCGGGCGGATTTTTCCGTGTTAGCCTGATTCCTCCTTATCCCCGGTCTCCATATCGGCACATTCTCCTTTTTCCAGGAATCAACAGATTAAGACACTAACGTTGGGAAGGGTGAAATTGCTTGAAAATGCTCTGCGATTTGTTATAATGTAAAACATACAAGGGGATCATCATTCTGCGTTTGATTTCCTGTTATATACTATGAAAAAATTGATGCCGGACGAGGAGGAGTACAATCGCATCTGCAGAGAGCACAGAGGAAGGGGGACAGAGTATGAGACACAGGAAAATGGAAAAACTGAATTTTGAGAGCACAATCGGGGATCTGTACCGGAGTCCGGTTGGACACGACGTGCTGGCAAGAGCGCTGCCGCAGCTGGGGCTGCCAAAGGCTGTGGTCGCGAACCCGGCCGTTTCCGGCATGAAGATTCAAACCGCCGCGCGGTTTGCTGAAAAGAAACTGGGGAAGGGCTTTTTTGACGCGCTCCTTCGCCTGGTCAACAGCGAGCCGGATGTGCCGGCGGTATTCGAAGGAAGGGTGACACGAAAATGGTGGAAGGAAGCGGTATTTTACCAGATATACCCGAGAAGCTTCTGCGACAGCAACGGGGACGGAATCGGGGATCTGTGCGGCATTATCAGCAGGCTGGACTATCTGAAGAGGCTGGGGGTTGACGCCCTGTGGCTGTCGCCGGTCTACGACTCGCCAAACGACGACAACGGTTACGACATACGGGACTATGACCGGATTATGGAGGAGTTCGGCACCATGGAGGACTTCGAGCGCCTGCTGAAGGAGGTGCACGGAAGGGGAATGCGGCTTATTATGGATCTTGTGGTAAACCATACGTCGGACGAGCACGTCTGGTACCAAAAGGCACTTGCGGGGGATGCCCGGTACCGGGACTACTACTTTTTCCGGGACGACGGCGGGAGCCGCAGGCCGCCGAACAACTGGGTTTCCTTTTTCTCGGGGCCGGCCTGGAATTACGACGAGGCCACGGAGAGCTGGTCGCTGCACCTGTTTTCAAAGAAACAGATGGATCTGAACTGGGAGAATCCAAAAGTCCGTAAGGAAGTGACGGCGATCGTCAACCGTTGGCTGGACCGGGGCGTGGACGGCTTTCGCATGGACGTGATCAACTATATTTCGAAAGCGGAGGGGCTGCCCCAGGGAAATGAGGCAATCGGGAAGCTTACGGGCTATCCGGGCATCGAGCATTATTTCTACGGGCCGAAGCTGCACCGGTATCTGCGAAAGCTGCGCGAGGATGCCTTCGAGCCCCACGGCGCCTTCACCGTGGGAGAGACGCCGGGTCTCGGCATGCATATGTGCCGGCTTCTGACCGGGGAGGAGAGAAGAGAGCTGGACATGGTCTTCTCCTTCGACCACCTGGAGACGCCGGGGCATGTGCGGTTTGAGGACTACGCCTACGACCTGACGTACTTCAGAGATTATATGATCGACTGGATGGAAAATTACGGGAGCAACTGCTGGATGTCGCTGTTTTACAATAATCATGACAATCCGCGGATGATCAGCAAGATCACGAAGGATAGTAAGAGCCATGGGGCACTCTCGAAGCTTCTGGCGGTTATGCAGTTTACGCTGAAGGGTACGCCGTTTATCTATCAGGGAGACGAGATGGGGCTTGCCAACTACGGCTTCACCTCCATGGACCAGATCACGGACGTGGAGGCGAAAGGGTATTACAGGGAGCACATCAAAACCGAGCCAAAGGAGCAGGTGTTTGCCGCAATTCTGGCGGGGACGAGAGAACATGCCAGAGTGCTTCTGCCCTGGAGCGAGCCATCGGGAGCCCATGCCGGACTGCAGCAGGACATTGACGAAGATGTGTTTGCGGCCTACCGCACACTCCTTGCGCTGCGCCGCAGGGAAAAAGCGTTCGTCTACGGAAAGTTTCGTCTTCTGAACCGAAGCGGAAATCACTTCGCGTACTGGCGGGCTCTGGGAGGCCGTGTGTACCTGGTGGACTGCAATCTGGGACCGAAGCCCTGCCGCGCCTTTTCCTGGGGAGGAGAGGCGGAGCTTGTGTACGACACGGCGGAGCCCGGGACATGGAAAATCGGCGGAAAGCTGGCGGGCTATGAGGCGCGGATTATAAGACTTTACAGGAGGGAAAGAAATTATGCTGACAAAACATATCAAAAAACAGCAGCGCGGTAGTTTTTACATCGCTGTTGTGTGGACTGCAATTTTTGCTTTTTTAATGTACATAGCCGCTCAGATCCTTCAAAACGGTCTGGGAGAGGCCAGTCCGGGCAGAGGGATCGGATTAAGAGGGCGCCTTTCTTCGCTGCTGCGGGACATGGAAGCGCAGGGCGGTCCGGCCCGATGGATTGTTCTTGCCATCTGCGCCGCAGCCGGAATCTATGTGCTGTCGCGCATTGTCCTGTCCCTGCGCAATATGGCGAAAAAGCGCACAAAGCTCGGCAGCTCCCTCTGCCGTCAGGCGGAGCCGGGGGAGGACTTTGAGGAGCTGTGCAGAAAGGTCGATCTCGACATGGAGCGAGGCTATCAGGAATTTGCAGGCATCGTGTTTGTGAGCTCTTCCTGGATTATGGAGGATGAGATCTTGCGCATAAGCCGTCTGAAGAGCGTCTGTGACAGAACCGACTCGGATGAGAAGGAGCTGATTCTCGAGGACGTGGACGGCAGCTGTATGACGCTTTCCTTTCTCATGCGGGACTGGGCAAAGGAGCTTTTGGAGTATCTGAAAAAACACACGGCGATAGCGGATACCGGCGCCGGAGAGGCTCAGGGGAAGGCGCAGAGCGGCCGGATGTTCAGCTGGCATGTACAGAAAAACGAGCAGCAGATCGAGCAGCTTCGGGCTCTTGCAGCGCAGGGAGACGCCCGGGCGCAGACCGAGTATGCAAAGTGTCTTCTGTTCGGAAAAGGGCAGATTACAGTGGACGAGACGGAGGCCTTTGCCTGGCTTAAGAAGGCGGCCGGCCAGTCTGACGAAATTGCAAAAATGTATCTCGGACACTGTCTGCTTTACGGACTTGGCACGGATAAAGACGAGGCCGAAGGGTATCGAATGCTCAATGACGCGCTGGATTACAATTATCCGGAGGACAGCTCAAGCCAGCCCCTGGCGCAGTATTCCACCTTTGAGAACGAGGATCTGGTGCAGATGTTTCAGGATCTGGGGGACGCATTTGAGAATGGCCTGGGAGTTGAGCGCAATGACTCGGTTGCCGCATACTATTTTAATATGATGGCCGACTGGGGGCATCCGGAAGGGGCCGAGCGGATGCGCAGCTACAAAAAGGGCGTCCTGGGATGGAAGAGAGTATAGCAGACGGAGGACTGTCATGTACGACACAATTATAATCGGGTCGGGGCCTGCGGGCCTGTCGGCCGCGCTGAACCTGAAAATACACAACAGGGATTTTGTCTGGTTCGGAAGCGCGGACATGAGCGACAAGGTGCGAAAGGCCCACGAGATCAACAACTATCCGGGATTTGCCGGAGTGAGCGGGATGGAGCTGTTTGCGGGCTTTGACACCCACCGGGAACAGATGGGCATTGCGATCACCGAAAAGACCGTCACAAACATTATGCACGCGTCGGATCATTACATGGTTCTGGCGGACAACGAGATGTACGAGGCGAAGACCATCGCGGTGTGTACGGGGGTGGTGAATGCAATGCCCCTTCCCGGGGAGACGGAATTTCTCGGACGGGGCGTGAGCTACTGCGCCACCTGCGACGGGAATTTCTATAAAGGAAAGCGGATCGCCGTCTACAGCAATGCGCCAAAGTACGAGCACGAAGTGGAATTTCTGGCAGATCTGGCGGAGCATGTCACCTTTTTTGCGGCGTATCCGAATCCGGGAGCTGCGGGGAGCAATGTGGAGCACTGTACGGACTTTCCGGTGAAGATTGAGGGCGGCATGAAGGTGGAGAGGCTTTTGCTGAAAAGCGGAGAAACGCTTGGGGTTGACGGGATTTTTATTCTGCGCAATGCGATAGCTCCGGCGACGCTTCTGCCGAAGCTTGCGCTGGAGGAGGGGCATATTGTGGTGGACCGGCAGATGAGCACGAACCTGCCGGGATGCTTTGCGGCGGGAGACTGCACGGGCAGACCCTACCAGTATGCAAAGGCGGTGGGAGAGGGCAATGTGGCAGCCCACGCCATCCTGTCGTTTCTGGAGTCAAATTCATAATGAAAAAGGAGCGGCTTATATAATAAGCCGCTCCTTGCATTTCAGCAATCTTGCGCCGCTGACGATCAGCAGAATGCCGGAGGCGATTCCGGTGATCAGCGTGAAGATCCCGATGGCGAGAGACCCGCCACCGGTAATGCTGATTGTCTTGTATAACTTTTCATCCATATCCCGACCAGTACCTTTCGTATAAGTTTATTTGAGTTGGAAATGGTTCAGTTTTTCATGCATAAGCTGAGCCTGCTTAGACAGCTCGGAGGAGGTGGATGCACTCTCCGCAGAGGAGGAGGATGTCATCTGCACAACCTGAGAGATCTGGTCCACGCCCTCGCTCACCTGCAGGATGGAATCTGCCTGCTCGACGGAAGCGGAGGAGATCTGCTCCAGCATCGACATCACGTCATGGACACCGTCCACCGTGCGCAGCATCGTCTCGGCAGTCTTGTCCACAAGCTTCATACCCTTCTGGACCGCCTTCTGGGAGTCCTCGATCAGATCAATGGTGCTCTTTGACGCATCCTGAGACTTGGCGGCAAGACTGCCAACCTCATCTGCCACAACGGCAAAGCCCTTTCCGGCTTCCCCGGCTCTCGCCGCCTCCACGGCAGCGTTCAGCGCCAGAATATTCGTCTGGAATGCAATGTCTTCAATGGTCTTGACGATCACGCTGATCTTATTGGAGGCCGTGTTGATCTCCTGGATTGCGCTGACAAGCTCCTGCATCTTCGTGTTGCTCTCCTCCATATCCACGTCAGCCTGCCGCGCGTGGTCGTTGGCCTGCTTTGCGGCGTCCGCGTTGGACTGGACGTGCTGGGAGATGTCGTTGATCGTTGCGGCAAGCTGTTCCACGGAGGCCGCCTGCTCGGTGGCGCCCTGGCTTAAGAGCTGGGAGCTGTCTGCAACCTGCTCCGCGCTGCTGGAAACCAGAGTTGCGGACTGGCTGATCTGCGACAGCGTGTCGTTCAGCGACTTATGTATGGTTTTCATCGACTGCTCGATCGAAATGAAATCACCGTGGTAGGTGCGGGTGATCTCCTCGCGGAAATCGCCGCCCGCCATCAGCCCGAGATGGTGGGATATATCGCTCACAACGTCGGTCAGTCTTGTTATGGTCGTGTCCATACCCGCAAGAAGCAGGGATGTCTCATCCTTCGTGTTGAAGGTTGGAATCGGCGTGTGCAGATCTCCCTCAGCCAGCTGGTCCAGACGCTTCACGCAGGCCGTAATCGGCGCGGAGATGGAGCGGGCCAGAATCGCGGTCAGAATAATGGCGATCACAATGACCGAAATAACCGCAAGACCTGTCATCTCAAGACTCAGCAGCAGAGAGCTGCGGAACTCGGTTTCACTGGCAACGATAGCCACGCTCCAGTGGCCGTAGCCCTCAATCGGCGTATAGCCCACAAGCTTGGTATCGCCGTCCTTATCGTAGGTGCCAAAGCCGGTTTCCCAGTTGATCATGCGCTCATGGATTGCGGCGATGTCCGCAACGCTGGCGTCGGTCTTTGCCTGCTCGATTATGTTGGAGGCATTCTCCACGTAGGAGTGATCCGGATGTCCGATAATATTGCCGTGGGAATCCAGCACATAGGCCACGCCGGACTCGCCCATGCGGATCTCTGCGGCCACATCGCTCAGAAACTGCGAGTCGATTGCGCCGTAGACCACGCCGTTGAAGGCACCGGCCGTGTCAAGCACCGGAACAACCATGAGAAAGAGCATGCGGTCTCCCTCAATGATCAGGTCGGAGATTACCGGCTCGAGATTATCCCGGCATTTCTGGAAATAGCTTGTTCCGCTGTAGTCCTGTCCGCCGGAGGCTATGCCGTTGACATCCATCTTTCCGACATAGATAAAGTTGTTGCGCTCTGCGATGGCTGCTGCCGACGCGATAAGCGCAGGGGCATCCGGCTCGGATGTGCGGTAAATGTCCATGGCGGCCGCCTCCTGCAGCGGAAGCCAGTAGCTTTGCATCTTCCACTCCACGGCGCGGGACGCAACCTCGGTCGTCGGCCCCATCGTGGATTCCAGAACGGAATCAATTCCTCTTGCGTTCATGAGGGTGCTGATAACACCGATTGCAATCGAACCCACCAGAACAACCGAGAGCATGCACACAAAGATTTTTGTTTTGATTTTTTTCATTTTCTCCACCTGCATCTTATTGTAATATTTTTGTAATTATTTCTATATCATGTATGATATGGAAATATAGATATTTCTATTATACTATATATGGTAGAAAAGTAAATACGTAATCTGACATTTTGTTACATTATTTTTTGGGGCTTTTAAGGGACGGCGGCGGGAGAGGGAACATTGCGGGGGAAAAAACATATGATACAGGAGGGATGGAGACTGCGGCCTGCAGAGAGCCGCAGTATTTCAGCCGTTATTATAATTAGGAAGAAATCATATGGAGGAGAGAAAAATGGCGGATTATGAACCGGGCGGAGGGGCAATCGTGCCCGTCGGCAGAAAATATACTTACCGGCAGATGGTTGGAGTCATTGACGCGCTTCTGGCCCGTTACCCGTACCTGGAGGTGGGGACGTGCGGCAGGAGCGCCATGGGAAAGGACATTCTGTACCTCCGGCTTGGCAGAGGAAGCCGAAGAGTCTGCTACAACGCGTCCTTTCACGCAAACGAGAGCATCACAACGCCGGTGCTGCTTCTGTTTGCGGAGCAGCTTCTGCAAAATTATGAGACGGGCACTGCCTTAAACGGCGTGTATCCGAGGCTGCTCTTTGAGGAATTTTCCCTGTATCTGGTGCCGATGGTAAACCCCGACGGTGTAGATCTGGTAAACGGCGGGCTGACGGAGGGGGAGTCCTACCGCTACGCCCGGCAGATCGGAAGGCAGTATCCGAATATTCCGTTTCCGGACGGCTGGAAGGCCAATATTGAGGGGATCGACTTAAACCTGCAGTTTCCGGCCGGATGGGAGAAGGCGAGAGAAATCAAGTTTGCCCAGGGGTATACGCAGCCTGCGCCCAGAGATTACGTGGGGCCTGCGCCTCTGATTGCGCCGGAGAGCCGGGCCATGTACGACTTTACGGTGGATAACGATTTTGAGCTGATCATCGCTTACCACACCCAGGGGGAGGTGATCTACTGGAAATATCTGGACTACGAGCCTCTTTCGTCCTGGCGCATTGCGGAGTATTTCGGGAAGGTGAGCGGCTACCAGGTGGAGCAGACGCCTGTGGCGTCGGGTTATGCGGGGTACAAGGACTGGTTTATCGAGGCGTACAACCGCCCCGGATACACGGTGGAGGTTGGAAGAGGAGTGAATCCGCTGCCGATGGAACAATTTTCAGAAATCTATGCGGATAACATCGGAATTTTGCTCGGCGGCATGACAGAACTGGAAAAGTCAGACAATTTGGGAGGGCAATCCCGGGAAAATATTTGATATTTATACTATATTTTGTGGAGTGGCAGTTGTCAGATCACATATTTTGTTATATAATACTTATGTTATGACATAATTGATGCGTTGACAGTCGAGGAACAGGGGGAGTAAGATTATATGTCCGAATATGTGCTGAGCTGCTGTTCCACTGCAGATCTGAGCAGGGAACACTTCGAGAAGCGTGATATATCTTATATTTGTTTTCATTTTGAGCTGGACGGCAAACCGTACCCGGACGATCTGGGGCAGTCCATTCCGTTTGACGAGTTTTACCGGCGTATGGCGGACGGGGCCATGACGAAGACCTCTCAGATTAACGCAGACGAGTTCTGCGCTTATTTCGAACCGTTTTTAGCGGAGGGGAAGGATATACTCCATCTGACGCTGTCCTCCGGAATCTCCGGCGTGTACAATTCTGCCTGCCTTGCGCAGCAGATGATGCAGGAGAAATATCCGGAGCGCAGAATTTTTATCGCGGATTCCCTGGCGGCGTCCTCCGGATACGGGCTTTTGATGGATAAGCTTGCGGATCTGCGGGACGAGGGCATGGATATAGAGTCGCTTTACGGCTGGGCGCAGGAGAATAAGAAGCGTCTGCAGCACTGGTTTTTCTCAACCGACCTGACGTTTTATGTCAGGGGCGGCCGCATATCGAAGACGGCCGGGTTTATCGGCGGCGTGATGAATATCTGTCCGCTTCTGAACGTGGACTGTGAGGGGAAGCTGATCCCCCGACAGAAGGTCCGCACGAAGAAAAAGGTGATTGAGGAGATTGTCGGCAAGATGGTGCAGAATGCCGAGGACGGAACAGACTACTCCGGCAGATGCTATATCTCCAACTCCGCATGTCCGGAGGATGCGAGGGCCGTCGCGGACCTTGTGGAGGAGCGCTTTTCGCATCTTGCGGGCCCTGTGGAGATCAACTCCATCGGGACGACCATCGGCAGCCACACGGGGCCGGGAACGGTGGCGCTGTTTTTCTGGGGCAAAGAAAGGATCGGATAGCTTGCTTTTTTATTTTACTATTGCTATAATGACAAAAGCAGGAGGCGCAGACAATGAATCTGGAGATTCTGGAATTTTTTGAGAAAAATTCGGTGGAGATGAGTGTTTCCTTCAATGAGAAGGGAATGGTGATGCACACGAACCTGGCCACGGACAGGGCACTTGACTATCCGGCCGGGATGTTCGGCATGCATATCAGCGATGTGTTTACCGGTGTCTTCAATAAGACGCCGGAGGGCTTTGAGACGGATCTCGCCTTCGGGGACGCGGAGAAGCCGGTGATGATATACCGGAGAAACCGAACCTGCTTCCCCACGAGAATTCGTTACATACATACGGGAATACCCGAGTACGAGTACATCTGTCTGCTGACGGACGTATCCGCCGAGGTGTTCCTTGAGAAGCGCAGTGTGCAGGTTTTGAAGGAGGCGGAGGAGGCGGCCAGGGTCAAGTCGGAGTTTGTGGCCAACGTGACCCACGAGCTGCGGACGCCGGTCAACGGGATACTGGGCAACGTCCGGATACTGCTGGAGGAGATCACGGACCAGAAGCTTCTGGGCACGCTGCACCTGATTGAGCGCGGGTGCAACGACATGAACAATATTATCAATAATATACTGGATTTCTCCAAGCTGGAGACCGGAAAGTTCACGCTGGAGAACCGGGCTTTTGACTTCCGGGGGATGATCGATTACGTGAAGGCGAACCATACGCCGAAAATTACCGAGAAGGGACTGCAGTTTTTCGTCACGGTGTCGCCGGAGGTTCCGGACCGGGTAATCGGAGATGAGCTTCGGATCGTGCAGATTCTCAACAATATGCTGAGCAACGCCTGCAAATTTACATCCGTTGGCAGGATTTCCCTGGAGGTGCTTAAGACCGCCCGAATGCAGAACCGGCTTGAGCTCTTCTTTATCGTGAACGACACGGGAATCGGCATTGACAAGTCGGATCATGACAAGCTGTTCAAGAGCTTCTCCCAGGTGGACGCCTCCGTTTCCCGCAAGTACGGCGGCACGGGGCTGGGGCTGAACATCAGCAAGCAGCTTGTGACGCTCATGGGGGGCAGCATCAATGTGGAGAGCGAGAAAAACAAGGGCTCAAGCTTCTCCTTTTCCGTCTGGGTAGATATACCGGAGGATGAGGTGGACTCGGTTTCCTCCCAGGTGGACGACAGGAAGATGTCGTTTTTTGCCACCGCAGACGACCAGGAGCAGGATTCGCTGTACATGTTTGCCTCGGCGGAGAACAGCAGGGAGCTGGAGGATAAGATGTCGAAGCTTGTGCTGGCCGTGGAGATGGACAACTGGGAGAAGGCGGAGATGTTTATGGAGGTGATCCGCCAGCTCACGGAGAATGCGCCGCAGGAGGTGAAGTCGGCGACGCTTCGGCTTAAGATGGCAGTGCAGAAGGCCAACTACGACAGGACAATGGCCGCACACGGCAAACTGGAGACGCTTCTGAATGCAGGGGGGACGGGCGCAGGGACACAGGGAGGCGGACAGATATGACAGAGATAACAGAAACCGGGAGAGAAGATCTGCCGTGGATTCTCATTGTGGACGATGTGGAGACGAACCGTTTTGTGCTGCGCAACATTATCGCGGACATGAAGCTGCAGCCGATTCTGGCGGAGAACGGCGTGCAGGCTCTTCGCATTGTCAGAAGGCGTCATCCCCAGCTCATACTTCTGGACGTGTCCATGCCGGAAATGGACGGCTATGAGTTCTGCAGGATCATGAAGGACGACCCGAACACGAGAGATATTCCGATTATATTTATTTCGGCCTTCGACGAGCCCTCCGACATTATCAAAGGCTTTAATCTGGGCGGAGAGGACTACATAACAAAGCCGTTTCTGCAGGAGGTTGTCCAGGCAAGAGTGGGGACGCATCTGCGGCTGCACCGGGCGGCGCAGGATCTGGTGGAGACGAACCGGAGACTGCAGGCGTCGGTCAACGAGCAGCTGCTGCAGATGGAGATGGAGAAGAAGCGGGTGCTCTACGCCATGGTGAGCGTTGCCAGAAAGAACGCCTGCTATGAGGAGGATCACATGGAGCGGCTGCAGTATAACTGCAAGGTGTTTTCCAGAGCCATGCAGCTGTCGCCGAAGTATGAGAACAAGGTGTCGGACAGCTTTGTGGAGACCATCGAGATCTCGGCGCCGCTGTGCGATCTGGGGAACGTCTCGATTCCGAGTGAGATTCTGAACCGAAAGGGGCCGCTTTCCCCGGATGAACAGGAGCTGATGAAGACCCACACCACCGTGGGAGCGGACATTTTGAGAAGCGTTATGGACGAGGATTACAACGACTTCATTCAGATGTCCATCGAGATTGCCAACTACCATCACGAGAACTGGGACGGAAGCGGCTATCCGTGCGGGCTTAAGGGGGACGATATTCCATTGTCCGCACAGGTCGTGTCGCTGATGAGTGAATTCTGTGCGCTCACGGGGGTGAGGGGCTACCGTGAAGCGTACTCCAGAGAGGAGGCCGTCGGTATTATGGAGAAGGAGGTCGGCGTAAAGTTTGACGCAGATCTGTTTGGTATCTGTAAAAAAATTTACCGCCAGCTTCGTTAATGAGTCAGGCTGGGCATAGAATGAATACGTAAGAGGTGCAAGATGGCTGGTCATACGATAGAAATCAGGGATGATGAGTTCGACCGGATCTACCGGTATCTGAAATCCCGGTACGGAATTGACATGAACAACAAGAAGGAGATTGTGACCGGAAGAATGGACAATTACCTTCGCGCCGGAAACTGGAGCAGCTACACGGCGTTCATGGATGCGATGGAGAAGGATCACAGCGGGGCGCTGGAGAAAAAATTAGTCAATCTGCTTACAACCAATCATACGTTTTTTATGAGAGAGTCGGAGCACTTTGACTATCTGAAGCAGACGGTGCTTCCCTGGATTAAGGATAAGGAGGCGCGCACGAGGGATGTGCGGATCTGGTGCGGTGCCTCCTCCACGGGGGAGGAGCCCTACGCGCTGGCGATGATTCTGGCTGATTTTTTCGGGCTGGAGTACTCAAGATGGGACACCCATATTCTGGCCACGGACATATCGGAGGATGTGCTGCGGCAGGCTATCGCAGGAATCTACAGCAGCGAGCAGGTGGAGGTGCTGCCCGAATCCTGGCGCAGACGTTTTTTCAAGGCGATGCCGGGGGGCGAGAACTACCGGGTGACGGACAATCTCAAAAAGGAAGTGATCTACCGCAAATTCAACCTGATGGATAAGTTCCCGTTCCGACGGAAAATGCATGTCATTTTTCTGAGAAACGTCATGATCTATTTTGATGATCCGACAAAGGAAGAGCTGATTCGCAAAGTTTACGACACCCTGGAGCCGGGCGGCTATCTGTTTATAGGAAGGACTGAGACGCTGGACCGCGGCACGGTGCCGTTTCAGCTCGTCAAGCCGTCGGTTTACAGAAAATAGAAAGGGAGTAGGTAATTATGCGTCAAATTAAAGTGTTGGTCGTCGACGATTCACTGGTCTTTCGTGAATTGATGGTGAAATGCTTAAATAAAGACCCCTCGATTACTGTGGTTGCCGCAGTGGGAGATCCGTACAGGGCGAGGGATGCCATACTGGAATACAGGCCGGACGTGATGACGCTCGACATCGAGATGCCCCGCATGAGCGGAATCGAATTTCTGCGCAAGCTCATGCCGCAGTATCCGCTGCCGGTTGTCATGATCAGCTCATTGAGCGACAAAGTGTTTGATGCTTTAAGCAGCGGGGCCGTGGATTTTGTGGCAAAGCCGAGAAACGCGGACCGGGCGGAGATGGAGGCCTTTTTGAAGTCCGAGCTTCCGGTCAAGATCAAGATCGCCTCGACGGCCCGCATCAGCGGTATTAAGAAGAAGGCGGGCGAGCTTGCGGCGGAGCACCCGGCGAGTACCTTCCGGGGAACACCCGGGAGCGAGAAAAATCTGGTGGTGGCCATCGGCGCATCCACCGGGGGAACCGAGGCGATTGCCGCCGTTGTCAAGGAGTTCGGGCCGGATATACCGGGTGTTGTGGTAGTCCAGCACATGCCGGTGGGCTTTACGCAGATGTACGCAAGGAGGCTGGACGATCAGTGTCGGGTGCGTGTCAAGGAGGCGGAGACCGGGGACGTGGTGCAGCCGGGACATGTGCTGATTGCGCCGGGGGGAGACCGGCATATGCGGATTGTAAGAGTTGGATCACAATATCAGGTCGAGTGCAAAGCGGGCCCGAAGGTGAACGGTCACTGCCCGTCGGTGGACGTACTGTTCGAATCGGTTGCCAGAGTCGTTAAAAAGCAGGCGCTCGGCATCATTCTTACCGGTATGGGAGGCGACGGCGCCAGAGGACTTCTGGCGATGAGAGATGCCGGCGCCAAAACCATCGGGCAGGACGAGTCGACCTGTGTGGTATACGGAATGCCGAAGGTTGCGTATGATCTGGGTGCTGTACAGTATCAGGAAAAGCTTGGGGATATTCCGAGAAGAACATACACTTTACTGAACAAAATGTAGGGAGGATACTTTATGAAGATTTTGCTGGCTGAGGACGATTTTGTTACAAGAAAGTTCATGGCGAATTTTCTCTCCAAATACGGAGACTGTGATGTGACGGTGGACGGCATGGAGGCGGTGGACGCCTATATGATGGCGCTGGAGGACGGGGAACCGTACGATCTGGTCTGTCTGGATATTATGATGCCGGTTATGGACGGCTACCAGGCGCTGGTCGGTATCCGCAACCTTGAGAAGGCACACGATGTGCCGGAGGATAAGCAGGTGAAGGTGATTATGGCCACGGCCCTCAATGATGAGAAGAATGTCAAGATGGCGTTTGAGCTGGGCTGTACCGTATATTCCGGCAAGCCGATCGACCAGAATAAGTTTGAGCAGGCACTGCAGAAACTGGGGCTGGTTTGATGAATATGATAATACGAAGGAAAGGAGAACGATATGGCGGAGGAATTTAACACCGATGATATGCTGGGAATGTATCTCTTTGAGAATTCCCAGCTTCTGGAGAACCTGCAGGAGATCG
>CATJJD010000262.1 GCA_949740385.1 uncultured Lachnospiraceae bacterium | reverse complement strand
ACAGGCTCTCTTTCAGCTCTCTTCGGACGGACTGCACGATCTGTGCTCTCATGATGCAGGAGTCCATCTCCCACTCAAAGGAATCACTTCCGGAATCAAAATCATCGCAGCCCGCACTCCATTCCTGTGCCGCGAGATTCCTGTGCCGCTCCAGATTATACAATGTCTGCTCGGAAAAATGACAATTTTTTTGTATGAGTTCCCGCGGCGGCATCTTACCGTGCTCTCCCTCGTAGCTTCCAAGGTACCGGTTGTATGCAATCATCTTTTTCACATAGCTTTTGGTTACGTAAAATTTGCTGCTGTTCTTCTCCATATACGTAATCGCGGTATTTTTTGAAATATTGCTCACCCAGGTGCGGAAGGACGCTCCCCTGTCCATACTGTAGGTTCGTATCGCCTCAAAAAAGCTTACAATCGCCTCTCCTGCAATGTCCTCCTCGGTATAGTAGGCTCCGCAGGGAGCGCTGTAACGACGGATCGAGGCAAATATATCGGTAATATAGTACCAGTACAGAGTTACCAGATACGCCTCCCTCTTCGGATCATCCGGATTGTTCTGACAAAACAGAACCATTCCGTCAAGCTCGTTTGCCGAATACGGACAGTCTCTCCGGTACGCCTCCGCAAGCTTCCATATATTTCGCTCCCTGGCAAGTCCCGCAACCGTTCCTCTGCTTCCCTTCTCCCACCTGTTCTTCGCTGTCTGGCTCATTCTTCCTCCTTGTCACTGCATATCGCAGATATTCAGTATATTCCCCACAATCCCGCCTGCACAATTCAGACTGTGAGCTGCCGCCGGAGCGCATAAAATTCACGGACTGACCGACATGAAAGAACGAACTCTCTTTATTTTTATCATACAGGGGAATGGAGCTGAAATATACAGTTCCTGGATATTTGAGAAATATAACTGATTTAGATATTATATCACTCAGTCGGAGGCTCTGTCAACACGCCGAAACTATTTTCGTATTAATTCGAATTTTTCTGGCGTGAATTGTAACTTTTCGGAACCTTTTGAAACTTTTTGGAACTTTTCCGCGTTACTTCTCCAAACAGCTTACCGAACTGCTTTTGCCGTACAAAATCACTCAGTAAGCTGTTTCCTCATATATAATTTTATTAAAGATAAATCGATAATCCGCCGTATAGCCGGCTTTCGCCGCAGCCTCCGGGGAAGAAAAATATTCCACTATGTCACAGGTTCCTCCGGCCTGCTGGGTTTCATAACAGTACTTTCGTTCTCCGCTCTCATTCACATAGCCGACTGTCCGCACCTTACGTATAACTTTAATCCCCGTGATTGCCGCGTCCAGCGTCTCGTCGCAGCCCGCATAGGGTGCGCTGTTCATCACAACAAGAAAGGAAGGCGAGCTGACCGCGTTGATTCCGCTTAAAGTCTGCCTGGAAGGAATGTAGAACGAATAACCGATCTCCTGTCCGGACCTTGCATTTTCCTTTATGGACAGTGCAACTGCATCCGTGAGCGTCTGACTGATGATCTGCCTGCGCAGGCTGTCGCTCAGCGCCCCTGCTGCCCCTGCATCCCCATAGCTGTCCCCCTTTGCAAACCGGAGCGTTCCGCCCTTATTCCAGATTCTGTACCACCGCTCGTCCGCAAGCGTGACGCCGTATGTGTACACAACACCTCCTTCCTCCTTTTCATACGAATAGGGATATTTCGGACTCCAGTACAGACGCATCGCATCTTCACCGGTCTTCTGCAGTCTGGCAAGATAGTAGCCGTCATTTGTAATCAAAGACATCCCCGCAATGCTGTCCTCAATGCAGATGTCGGAAGCCTCGCTCTGTGAAAGTCCGTAATTCAGCTCCATCATGACATCAAAGGATTCCAGTGTTTTTCCCGGATCAACCACGACCTGTATCGGACTGATGTAATCCGTCTGGTTTGACCTGGTTCCGATGGAATCATAGAAAGCTTTTTCCGCCGCGTATTCCACGGCACAGATCAGCCGTTTGGCATTGTATTCTTTCTCATACAAATCCAGCTTCCGATACAGGCTGTCGGTGACAAAAAACAACGTAAAAAGCGCCAGCAAATTGAACAGATTAAACCATGTTTTCATTTCGTCTCCTTATACATATATTATCTGACCATCTTTGCCATGTCCAGCCCGTAAGTGCGCGTCTCCAGCCGAAGAAACATATTCAAAAGCTTTTTGTAAGGTGTTGTGGACATTTCTCTCAGCTCCACCTTCACAATATCTCCCACGTTCAGACTATGCCTGTCATCCGCCATAATATAAGCTGTACTGACCGTTCCGTCATCCAGAAGAGTGGCCGTCTTTACCAGCCGCTCCACCCTGACGTCCAGCATCATCCCGTGAGACTCCACCGCAAGATAAAAAGCGTTCAGATCATCCTCGGTGATTTCTCCCTTGTCAGTCACCTTATCCAGAAATTCGCTCACGTCGTTTAACGTCTCCATTCGATTCTCCATTTCCTGTACGCCGTAAGTGTCCAGAAGCGGTGCCACCACAAGCAGCAAAAATACAAGCACAAGCCCCGCGGTTCTCGATAAAAAGCCATGCATATCCAGCCCTCCCTACTTTGTCTGCAGCTCGATTCGATATGTGTCGCTCCCACTGTCATATCGGATCTGATAGGTACTCTCCGGCGCATCCGGCGCAAGCATTCCCCACAGAGCCGTCCGGCTCGCGCTCTCGTACATCTCATAGCCCGGATGGAGATCGACAAGGAGATCTCCTCGGGAGATTACGTGGGGACCATACATCTCATAGTCCTGTATCTGCGTAAGCAGTACAAGCTCTTCCCTTGTCATTGCCCCGCTGTAATCCCCGTACACCTTCTCCGACGGTGTATACTTTAATGTCGTGTTCTTTTCTCTGTAGGAAGAAGTATACTGCTGCACCTCACGGTTATCTCTCACAACCGTGCGCACACCGGTTGACATACAAAGTGCTGCAACCACTACACCGATTACCAGGTCAAACAGTTCCTCCATCTGCTCGTGCATTCACAATCCCTCCCTGTCTGCCGCTGTATGCCGCCATTCATACAGTCTGCATTGTCCGTCTCGCCTGTTATTCCCCGCATCCAGTCTTCGGCAGTATGCCATGTCCGCATTAATGCGTCGTCGAAACAATCGTCAGAGAATAGCTCCCGTTCTCGTCACAGACTGCCCTTAGACATACATTGCCCTGCAGATGATTTCTCAGACATGTATCGTCCATCCCATAGCCAACCACGCCCTCCGCGCCGTGCATATAGCATGTAATGGACGCAATTTTATTTTCCTCGTAGCCAATCAGTGCGTAGGCCGCCGCCGCGGTTACGACTGCTCCCTCTCCGGCAAACCGGCTAAAGTTCTGACGGTCCGTGCGTGCAGTCTCCTCCTCGATCTCAAAAACTGCCGCATTCAACATATCCTTACCAAACCGGGTATTAAATACGGCATAGCTCAGTATTGCCGCAAAAAATATCAGAACAATCCCCATTTTGATACTGTCCAGCGCCTCCTCTGCCATCACGGTTCCTCCCTGTAAAATTTGTAAGCGATCGTCTCGTCGTTTGACCTCACCGAAACGACGCGGTAGCTGTCATAGATCGTATGGTTTAAAAACACATGCTCCATCAGGTAGTCCCCGCTCCAGATACAGACATCCTTCCCCTCAGAAAACAGTTTCTCTGCCTTCTTCCCTGTAATCGGATATGTGGCATCGCCCATGATCACATAGTAGTCGTACCGGGAATCATTTTTTAATATGAACTCCACAATATCATTTCCGGTCACTGTGCCTTTCCTTTCCATCATCCAGGAATCCGCCATTGTTTTCATGTGTCCGGTCTGAGACTTTCTGTTTTCCGCCTCCATATACCATTTTTCCGCAGTGAAGGCCATCGGGACAATCACTGTAAACAGTACCGCAAACACCGCAGTAGTTATTCCCATTTTAATTGTCCCGGCAGCGCTGCTGCTCCATCCCATAAAAGCACCTCCCGCCAAAGCACAATGTGTGTTTTTTTATCCCTGCCCGGCTACATTTTAATAAAAGCTATCCCCTTTACCTCCATGCCTCTGTTCGTATAATGGGGGCCACGCATACTCTGGTTGTCATACACCAGGTACGGGTGGTATCTTGCGGATGCCATATCAAGGTTTTGCATCAGAGCTTCCACCGTCAGCCTGTCGGAAAGCGCCTCCGCGTTTTGTCCGTCCAGATACAGTTCGCTGCCGTCCTTCATGCGGTCCACATAAATGCATACCTTTCCGTCCCGGTACCTGCGCACTGCCTCCACCACCATATCGGCAGTCAGCCCCTGGGATCGGTCCCCCTGATCAACTCCCGTATTGTATTTTTCAAATTCCAGCCGCTGCTGCGTTCTCACCTGCAGGTCATACTGTCGGTTCAGACTTTCCGCATAATCGCTCCGCAGCTCCAGAAACCGGACAACAAAAAATAATAATATCGCAAGCGTTATATATTCGAGCGCTATTTTAATCAGCTCAATCGTGTTATCCGCCAACGGCATTCAGCTCACCTTTCCTTCCAGCACTGCTGCGTCAATCTTCGCAAAGGTCACAATACAGTTCGTTCCGCCGGCTTCCGGCACAACCAGAAAACGAAAGCAGTCCTCTCCTCTCTGCAGATACATGTCCACACTGTCTGCATCAATGGCGGTGTATCGATTTCGGTAGCCCTGCGCCAGCAGATTCCCGTAGCCTTCATAAACGTTCTTCTTTGTCCCCCGATAAATATCGCCGGTTCCGATGTCGCTGGTCTCAAACAGCGCTGCCGTCTCATCACATTTTTTTGAGCCGTTCGGGTCAAACGAGAATTCCATCACCGGCTTCGTGCTCCGTTTTCTGTCTCTTGCAGACACGGTCCGCTCCCCGTCCCCACTCTGTATAAGAAAACACTTTCCCTTCGGATCATACAAAACATGTTCCCTCACCTCCTCCTCTGTTCCCATCTCCCATATTACTGTCCGCACCGGATAGCATCCGCCCGCACCTGCGTTCTCCGCCGAATCATCCCGGCTCCCCGGTCTGTTCAGCAAAGCCGCCAAAAATATTACTGACAGCAATACTGCCGAACCGATACCGATACTTCGCTTTCTTTTTCCCATTTTCAGTCCTCCTGCTGCTCCTGCAAAACCGAAGTCTCATCGAGAATCATCCCCCCTTTCGGCCGGTAAGTGTTATTCTCGATCACAATCTCTGTCTGTTTTCCGTCTTTGTCTGTCATGACGGAACCGCCCGAATCGTCTGCCACGGCAGATGAAACGGAATCCTTTACGTCTGCAAGATCCAGAGCTTCATCTGTATTCCATGGCTGCGTGCGCAAATACTCATCCTGCCAGTACTGAGCTCTCGTCCCGTACATTTTCAGCGGATTTACTGCCAGCCCTCCGGTCAGAAGCTGCACGGTGACCGTGCCGCCGACTGCCTTTCCGATCAGCTGATACTGCTCCACCTGCTGCCCGTCTGAAGCCGCAGGCGCCACCCCGGTATAGCAAAAAATTGTCGCCGCCCCGCTTTTGATCATAAGGGTGTCCCCCTCCTTACAAATCGTACCTCCAAGCTGTGCGTATATGTTCTCTCCCTCTGCCACATAGCAGGTCAGAGTGTCCTCCGTCATATTCTGAATCCGCAGATTCCTCTTTAAAAACGTGTCTGCCTCCGGTCCTGCCATCCCAATATCGGTACGGCTATTACAGAGGGCAAGAAGCTCCCTGGCATATGCAGCCTGCCTCTCAATGCTTCCGCTGTCATACCGTTTAACCGCGCCATCCAGTGAAGGATCGTCCGTCGAGCTGTTTACCTGCCGGTAAAGACTGTCATAGGCAAAAAGCGCCTCCAAAAGCCCCTGCGCCTCTTTTCCCGCAAGAAACTGTTTTCGATACTTCCGGTAGGCCCTGTTCTTATCTTCGATCGCAGCTGCCAGCTCATCTTCAAATACTGCGCCGTCGAGAAGATCCGCAAGCTCATTGTAGCTCTCCTCTCCTGCACATTGGGCCAGAATTCCCGCCGCCGTCTCCTCCCATTTTTCGCCCTCAATGCGCTCCAGCCCCATCAGCTCCCGAAGATCATTTTCCGTATATGCGAAAGCCGTTCCGGGAAATTGAAAAACCATTGCCGACACTGCTATAATAAATATCATCCTCTTCATTCAGTTCCCGCCCTTTCCAGATAACTGACACCTGTCGCATAATCAATCCCGATACCGGGCTGCATGTTTCGCACATAGACATTATAACAAAGCCCCTTCCCGCCGTCCTCAACGGACATCGCTTCCATAATAATACCGCAGGCGACAGCATTGTTCTTTTCGTAAACCGGCGTAACCCGGTAAATCACATGATTTCCGGAATGCTTCAGATAGTCAATGACCATCTTTTCATAAGCCGCCATGCCGGATGCATAGTTTAGCGCAACGGTACCCGCAATGAAATTCCGTTCGTCATCCGAAGCTCCGCCCAGCAAGGACTTCAGCAGATGACAGCGCTGCCACAGATATGCGCCCCTCTCCCCATCTCCCGTTACAATCGAATCGTACCAGATGCGATGATACCCGGGCGGCATCACATCCGGACTGATTTTTTCCGTCTTCTTTCGCATTCCCTCTGCTGAGAGCACCGCGGTTACACCGGTGGGCCGCCCCAGAGCGTCCGTCTCCCCGTAATCAATTCTGTTTACAGGGGATACAGATCCGACGTCAAATTCCGGGATGCCGCCGTTTCGCTCGACCACCAGCTCCTCCGGCTGCATCGCCGTCTCATATACGGCTTTCGGCTCCGCCTCCGTTGTATCAAAATCAGCTGTCCTGCTTATTGCCATGCGCCAGGTAAACAGCAGGCCCGTTCCAGTGGCCACGGAAAGCACTGCTGCCACGATCCCTGTCATCCAAAATGTCCGCCGCACTCTTCTGCTCTTCCCGCGCATCACACACCTCCGTTTCCGTTAAAATAAATACCGCATCCGGCTTTGCTCTCTGATTTTCCGCTCATCTTCCCCCTTTTTCAGGCTCCCGTGTCCGCCTGCTGTCCGCCTCACACGCGGTCTGAACCACGGGAGCCTTATCCCGTCTTTTTATCCCTATACTTTATATATAGTTCGTAAAACGCAATTTTTTATTTTTCGGCAAATTTCTCAGTGGGTCTGCATAATATCGATGTCCGGCGTAGTGGTGTTGCCGATGCCGTACACGCCAAGCAGCGTCGGAATATCGTCTCCAAATTGAAAAACACTGCCGTTATCCGCCCGATAGACGCCGTTATCCCCTCCCTGAGAATAGCTTAAATCGTACACATCGCCGATAATTCGGATGTCTGCGGTCATTAAAATAACATAGTCACAGTCACCGTTTTCATCCGCCTTAAATTCATCCCCCGCATAGATTTCCTTCCCGTCAACCGTGATCAGCTCATTCGGATTCACATGCCTTTGCCCGCGGTATGCCACAAACTCAGCCGTGGAAGGCAGTCCAAGCGTCAGATGCCACCGCTGTCCCTTCACCTGGTAATCGCCGCTGTCCGCATCTGACAGATTAGTTTCACAGCCGCCGTTAATCTCTTTTCCCAGTGCGGTCACCGTACTGGAGCCGATGAATGTCCGGGCCCGTCCGCCGTCGCTGCTGTTTGCCCCCGGCTCGCAGTCCACGTAAACAAGCTGTTCCGTGCCTGTCACAAAGTCCACATTCCCATATGGTATGGTCAGATTATATACAAGCGGTGTCTCCCCCGGCCGGTATGTACCATTCTCCTCATCATAGAGATTGACCGGGCGCATAACCATACTGCCGTCCGCATCATATGCAAAACTCCCGAAGCGGCTGTCTGCACTCACCCCCTCCGTCTGCCTCTGCTCCTCCTTTGTATAATTTCGCCTGCCGGACTCCCTGGTCCAGTTCAGCGTCATGTTGTAGGCATACAGCAGACGATTCAGCTCGTCAAATTTCGGCCTGTCTGTTTCCATCAGATCGTACAGTCCAAAATATTGAATTGCCTTCACCCGATCACCGGTATCCGCATAGACATCCACCGGCGTCAATGTACCGGTTCTGACATTCAGCGCATAGTAATAAGGAATGACCTGCAGCGTACCGTTTGCGTAATTTCCTATGGTCGATATATCCCAGAGCACATTGTAGCCGGTTCTCAGCTCATTATCGGAATTTTTTAGCGCCGCTACCGTATTTCTGTCCGCCTGCAGCGGCAGCGCGTCTGCCCCGGCCCGGTCTGTCCACCCCTGCGTCTGATACGTATTGTACCATTCGTTCTCTTCGCACACCGTCTCCCCGCGAATATCCACGGCCGGCGTTCCGTCATTTTTCCACCACGAGAGATACCGGTTCTGAATATTCGGATCAACGGTTTTTAATATGCCGTCGATCAACCATCCATCATCCGTCGTCTCCTTGAACAGATTGGAAAAGCGCAGATCATCCGTATCCTCCGCCAGAAGATTGCCGATGCGCCCCACCACATCAATCCAGGTATGGTTCCAGCAGTCCTCGTATGCGCAGTAACGCTCGCCCCCGAGATACCCGAATCGTCTGCGGTTGGTGCTCTCACTGCCGTCCGCCGGTCCGTAAATAGTCATAACGCCGTCTCTCCTGTACGGCCACAGCGCATTTTTATGTCTCTCGCGGTAAAATTCGGTCGTTGCTACTTTCTCCACCTCCCCCGGCGTCGTCTCATGGTTCACCGCCTCCACGGCGTACTCCACCTCGCCGCTGCCCATCTCGTTATTTTTTAACTGACAGTAAAAATGGTACCGGCTTAACACACTGCCGTCCCCGTCAAAGATCTCAAGCTGAAACCACTCTCCCTGCGGATGTTCCTCCCAGATCCCGTTGCGGTTGTAGAGCACACTGTACGGAAACTTAATCCACTTTTCCCTGGTCCACTCGGTCGTGTCCATATCTGCCGTATAGCCCATTCCCCGCTCAAGCTGCGTGTCCCCGATCCCGTAGCTGTCCAGCTCCCGAAAATTGCCCCGGTTCGGAAAATAGACGTCAAAATAGTTGTCCAGCAGAATGAAATCATCGGCCCTCACAACATTTCCCTTTTCATCCGTCACCTGCGTCTGATACTTCCTGTGATTCTCATCCCTGCAGCACGCATCATAGCAAACGAGACTTTCATAATTATAATGTATACTGCGGTACATCTCTGATGTATCGCAGCCCCCATGGTGCGGCTCGTTACACTTAAGCTCTTTTTCTTCTTTACAGTCTTTGGTACATTTATGTCTGTCAAAGGCACACCGGCAGTTCCAGACAGGGTTGACAATCGTCTTATTGCCCGTCGTCACCGTATCGGAAATCAGACTCCGGTTGTCACGGATAAAAGCAAACAGCTCATTTTTGTCTGTCATCACGCGTTCGGTGCGCTTTTCACAGATCAGCTTTTTGTCTTTTACCGCCGCCCACATTCCGTCTCCGGGACGGGTTGTGCTGCTGCAGGTGACCGATGTGCCAAGCCACCGGTATCCGCACAGCTGAAAGGACAGCGTCGCAGGAGCCCAGACTCCCGCTCCCGACGTTCCTCCATCCAGAAATGTCGTGCTCACGTTCGGATGCGGCGTGTAGGATGTGACGGAAGATGCCCGCAGATTTTTTATATATCCCGCCGCTGCTGCCTGATTTGCGGTGACCCGCTTCTCTCTCCCGTTCACCTCAAAGATCAGATATAAACCGGTGTACGTCTGGTCACGGGTTAAACAGCCGGCAGAAAGCTTAAGCGTTGCATCTGCATAAGTATCCGCATATGCCGCCGCATACCGGACTTCATTGGCCCCCGCATACAGCCTGGCGGGACCGCCGTCTCCGATGACATACTGGTTCCAGTCCGAATCCGTAAATCCGCCGTTTCCCTCATTAATTGTTTTGTTTTCCGTCCGATAACAGGTATCCGTATGCGTGTGCTTCCGTTCCCCGAAAAGCGTATACTTTCCCTCTGCATCCGCTGTCAGCTTAAATTGTTGCACGATTTTGGTCCACAGCGTCCCGCCAGTCATTTTCCGCAGATCCGAAGCATCCGTTTTCCCGTTCTCGAAGGCAATGGAAAAGCCCTCTGAATCCGGTGTGAGACAGTCCGCGCTGTGGACATGGACATTGTTTTCCGATGTCACAATGCCGTCTCCTTTATCCTCCTTCCCTGTCCAGTCGATTCGATCGCGCAGCACGCCGTTATAAAGATTCTGAACGGCCGCTGCATGGCTCCTTCTGTTCCGGTAACAGGCGTCGGTATGCTCCGTCGTCCCGGCAAGCCTTATCACCTGTATATTGTCGGCCGTAAAAGACACGTCAGTCCCCGTTCCGCTTTTTGCATTTCCCATATAAAACTCCGGGCCGCAGACTTCTCCCTCATAAGCGGACGGCTGTTTCGTACAGACGAATTCCGTCTCGGCGCCGTCCACCGTCACACCGAAATCAGAAAGCGTCCCAAAGCAGAGCGCAAGCCCCAGCCGGTGTGTGTCTCCCGCTTTATAAACGGCCACCCTGCTCCGATCCCCCCCCCCGTCGTCCGTCTCCACGCTCAGGTGTCCGTCGGCATCCGCAAAGAGCCTCAGATGATCCGTCGCAAGGACCGGCATGCGCGCCGCTGTCTTTACCCCAATGTCCGCCAGAATCTGCACCCGCTCGGACGTGTTGGCACTGTCTATGCCGAGTCTGCAGAATGAAAAGGACAAAGATGCCTTTCCCTCCGCTCTCAGGAGGTAGTTCTCCTTCCCTTCCGCTTCGTCTTCCGGAGGAATTTTCCCGCTGTCGGATCGGATCACAAAACCGCTGTTTTTCAGCGAAATCCCAGGCGTTCCGCCGTTTTCATTTAATACGGAGCTGTAAATCATGTACTGATAATCCTGCTCGGAAGGAATATTTTTTTGATTTTCTTCATCTACAGGCAGCGTTTTCGTGTAGGCGTCAACGGAGAAAGCGCCCCTTACCATGTCCTGCCCGTATTTGCAGTTTAAAACACGAAAGCTGCACGCTCCCGGAACACCCGGACATACACCGTCCTCTGCGGCCTCCTCGTTTCTCTCTGCCGCCCCTTTGTCCAACACGCCTTCCTTTGTGCGCTGGTCCAGATCCGCGGTGTGCTGCTCCTTTCGCACAATGCGCGCCAGCTCTGCAGATACCGGGTCATGTACGACAATATCGTTGCATTTACTCTTTCCCCTCCCATAGACTGATCTTATGAGAATTCCCCGGGATTCCTTCCCGATGTCGCTCAGATAGCGGCTCTCTCTCTCATCCTCCAAGAATACGGCTCCTGCCCGGGCGATTTCGTCTGTGAGAAGATTGTTCTTCTCCTGCGCATACCCTGCCTCCGTATAGCTTCCCTTCACATAGACCGGCTTCACATATTTCTTATATTTCTGGTCGTTCGGATTATTCCGCATGTCCTCCTGCTGCCTGTTATCTTCCGCCAGCGTCGCGGAAACATAACGCGCCCCGTTGTCGGTGTAGCGGATGAGCGGCTTATAAAACCCATAGGATTCTCCCGTTGTATACTCCTTATTTATATTTGTCGGACACTGGATCACGCCGCTTACGGTAATGACAAGCCCGTTGACTCTCGGAAGACGCTCCTGCACCGCGGCACAGGAAAGATTCGGATTATCGCTTTGAGTTACCTCATGCCCCGCCTTTACCTCGGCCTTGCCCAGCTCGTCCGAAATATTGTTGTACTTTGCACTGTCATTGTCGAAGGCAGTCGAAACCCTGGCCCCCTGGCCCGATCCGCGGTATTTTGTCTCAGGCGCATCGTAGTGTCCGTTGTAGGAGCCCACATTAACCGGCGTCCCCTGCTTCATTGCAAGGGCGTTTGCCGTGTATAATTTTGCAAAGCCGGCCCCATTTCCCCTGTCCGTGTCCACATTGACCTCGCCGAAATTCTCCTGCGCCGCCACCGTCTTTGACACTCCCTCATGGTAGAGCACGGACTGGTCGCCGGAGGATGTCTGCAGTATCAGAAAATCAGAGATAACCGATACCGCCACCTTCTGATTTCGCCGCGCATCAAAGCGCTTCCACTCCTCCGACTTTATATCCACACGGTCCGTTTTCTCCGACTTCAGCGTCTGATCGCTGTAGCCGGTTTTTAAAGCATCCGTCATGGTTTTGTGGTAATCCTTCCCGTTGACAAACACCGGATTGTCATAGAGACATCCCAAAGCCCAGGGCTGGTCTTTGTGTCCCTTCCCGCCGGACGGCACCGGGTTATTGCTTTTCGTCTCCGCCAGCCCGTCGCATTTGCCGGATCGGTGCAGCTCCCCCTTCTCGTTCTTCTCCTCGTAATAGACCGTATCGTCCTGCCCGGTCTGCAGGGAGTAGCGCAGACGTCCTGCCCTTGACGTATTGTACGTCCCCTTTCCCTCCTCCGTATTCTTTGCCGCAATATTGTAAAAAATATTCGGATCTGCCTGTGTGATGGCTGCGTATATCCGGTCTGCCACCGCCATCGACGCATCTCCTCCTCCGGCATCATAGAGATCGTTTACTTCGGCCAGCTCCGGCGCGTGGTTCTCCTGATAGCCGTTGCCCTCCAGTATCTCCGACATCCCCTGCACATAGCCGCCCTCCAGCTTCCACACCTGCATATCCGAGACGGACATGGTGTCAAACCACACGATCTGTGTCCACCTGTCCTCCACTGCCGGCAGCACATGTTCGCAGCACGGACCGCAGAGCGCATGGGCCGGCAGCGACGCGCCGACGTTTTTTTCCGTTCCGGACAGCGCGCTCTTCCCGTCATAGTTGCCTCCGGAGAGCACTTTTCCGTTTTTAAATGTGACGATTATCGTATAGGAATACGACGCGGATGCCCCCTGCGTAATGTCAGTGCCCGCCGTAAAACTGCCGCAAACATGCGCCGTGCAGTCGCACGGATTTTCATTTCCGTCCGCGTCCGCACCGTGCCCCGGGCACTCCCCGTCATGTCCGTTGCTTCCTTCCGTATAGCCGCCGCCTGTTCCCTTCTTTCCCGGCGTGTAGCTCCAGCCGCTCCCGAGTCTTCCGCTGTCACTGCTACTTGTGACGGCATCCGCCGCGGAGTCTGATGTATAGGTGCCGCCGGTATAGGATTTCCCGCTTCCGCACTCAACGGCATTGCTTTTGTTTCCTCCGGCAATACGGACAGAAATCACCGCTTCCCCGACCCGATATTGCCGGATCTGACCGTCGCTGTCCGCAATGCGCTCCACCGTGCAGGTGCTGTTGGTTGCCTCCATCGCTTTCGCCCACGCGATGGCCTGCCTGACGGCAGTATTGTATGCGCCGGTGTCCCAGTTCGTCACAGCCGTACTCTTTGTGCGCTGGGCGCCCGCATCAAAGCCATTGCCGGCACACGGTTCTCCCGGCCGTCCTGCGTCAAAGGAACCGACATCCGCAGGTTCTCCGGTATTGTTTTCGATTGTGCCCGTCCACTTCGCCGTGAAAACGGTTGACGATCCATGCGCCTTTACCGCCGTATCAAAATCCGCCGCCCCTTTCGGGCTGACCGCACGGTTCACCTGCGCCTGCACGGATTTGTTTACCGACTTCCCGTCCGCGTCCGCCACAAAGGTTTCCGTCAAAATATGGCTGCTTTCCTGCCGCTTTAGCGCATCTCCTTTTCTGTACCCGCAGTCCGTACCGTTGAAATGGCTGCGGTAAGTGCGCTCCGCCTTCTGGTTTGCCTCATACTGACAGCGCAGATTTACGATAAACTCGCTCCCGCCCGTGGAAAAATAGAGTGTGCGCGTGCTCGGAACGCCGGCCATCGCCTCGAACTGTTCGTTCAAGACACTGCCCTCCTTCAGCTCACAGTAGCTTTCCGGTACGGATGTATAGCTGGCGGAGACAGAGACCTCCGCGTTTGCATCCTCTTTCTGCTCTGCCGTGCGGCTGTAGCCGACTGCAACCCGGTTGGAATAATTCTCCGGAAACGGTTCCTGTACTTTTCCGGTTTTTGTGTTTTTGCCGATGACTTTGACGGAAATCTGATAGCCGATGTAAGCATACGCTTTCTTCCCGTCCTTCGACTGCGGGACATCAAACCCGGTATTCTCGAAAAATGCGCGGTCGGAATCCAGTGTGAGAACGGCTCCCTCCAGCGCCGTGCCCTCCGGCAGAAAAATATCCTGAAACGTTTTCTCGTCAACCTTAACACCGCCCTCACGCAAAAGCTTCAGACTCTTTCCCTGCTCCCCCACCTGCACGGTAACGGACTCAGCCTCCTCCCCCGCATAGGAAGTATTCCAACGCTTCACACAGGTGATCGGGCTGTCTGATTTGCGGGAAGAGACGGTGATCGTCTCCTTTGTATCCCCGTACAGAGGCGTCACGGTCATGCATACTTTCAAATCCTTTTTATCCACAGTAGAAAACCATTTCCGAAAGGCCTCTTTATCTTCCCTGCTGGAATAGACTACCTGCGCCTGAAGCTGTACGCTCTCCTTACTGTTCTGAAACGCCTCCGCCCCGGCTCCCTGCCCCGTAAGCTCCCGGCCCATAAGCAGAAAATCCTTTCGCCCGTTTCGATAAACCTCCGCGTTGTCTTTCCATATTTCCCGGTCCTTCTTATCCAGTACCGGCGCACCCGGAAACAAAACGTCCTGATAAGTGGACGATGTATCCCCCCTTTTCGCCTGCGCATAGAGACTGGAGCGGGCGGTCAGCGTGACCGAAAATGCCGCTTCCGGCGGCACCTCCTCTGCCTGCGGCCACAGGTAGGACGGCACGTACATCGCGCCCCAGCAGTCCTTATACTGAAACAGCACATTGCTGCCCGTATACTCTTTCTGCCGCACCAGCCGGATCGTCTCGCGGAAATCCGACTTTGCCGCAAGCTCACTGACCGTTCCGTTCTTATCCCTCGTATACATCGTATTGATGACGGCGCGCAATACCACGTTGGAGTGCCAGGAGCTGCTCTCCGCCGCGGAGGTGGCCTCCAGATTTTTCACCTTCCCGGTCTCCCCGCCCTCCATCGCGGCTTTCAGGCGCTTATAGTAGCTGCCGTAGTACTCCGGAAGCTCCTCCACATAGGTGATCTCATAGCCGTCCGCGGTTTTCGTCCCTTTTTTCTTTTTCCCGAAGGCGAATACCTCCTCGTTGACTACATTTTCCGCCTTTGTCTTTCCTTCCCTTGTCAGCTTCATCAGATAATAGGCACTGCTTTTATTTCCCCTTGTCTCTCCGCCCTCTCTCGTTCCGGGAACCGATTTGGTAACGCTTCGGCTGTTTGTTTTCTCTGAAGAGTCCTGCGAAGCCCCGGCATTTTCCAAGAGCTCCGCAAAGTTGATCAGATCCTGCGTCCCCACGTACACAATGCGGTTTTTCGTCTGGATGCCGGACCCGGAAATGATCTGGTCGTCTCCTCTTGCAATCGTACCGCCGCAGATGGCGATGGGAAATGCGCAAAACCGATCCGACGCGGTATTTGCGGGATCGGAGGAGCGGATATAGTCGCAGATTGCCTCCAGCCAGGCGTCCGTCACGCTGTCTTTCGCCCCCTGCTTTACCGCCGCCCCATACGCGCACAGCATCAGGTCTAAAACATGCAGGTTATACTCCCGGCGTGCAAACCGGTTTCCGAGAATCTCCTCCGCCATGACGTCGGCCGAGCCCCAGCTTTTTAACTCAAATTTCCCCTCCAGACCGCTTCCTGTGCCGATGCCGAGAGGATTGTCCTCGCTGTATTTCTTATTTCTTTCCGCGCGGTAGCTGTTGTAGCCCGTCCGGATAAACGTATCGATCCGGTCGGAGGCACTGAAATTCAACGTATCTCCGTTCTTATCCAGGCTTAAAATAGAGCACCAGAGACTGTACCCCTGCGTCTGCAGCGCCTTATGCTTCTCCACAAAGCTTTTAAGCGCCTTTTTGCTCCCGAGCGCCTCCCGGATTCCTGCAATATCCAGATCTGTTTCCGTCAGCGTTCTGTCCTTATCCGCCGTGAGCTTTGCCAGCTCCTTATAAAAAACGCCGTTCCTGCAGTAGCTCTGAAAGGCCGCTCCGTCATACGCCGGCGCAAAAATGCGGCTCTTCATACTGGCAGAATCTGCGGTGATTTTATAGCTCTGATCCGGCGTCCCCCCGTCCTCATCATAGTAGCAGACGGCGCTCATATCTGCCTTCCACCCCTCCTGCAGCGAAGTGCCGTTGTGGGTCTCGTAAGGCACAAACATGAGCGCCCGGCTCGTCTGAGGCGGAACGGATGTATACCCCTGCATTCGAATATAGGTGTACTGGGCGTCCCACGACATGAGTTCTGCGCTGTAATCATCGTCCCCGTACTCTCTCAGCAGACTGCGGTACTCCATGTACTGACCGTCGTCTCCTTTTTTTGTTGTGTGAAACCTCGTACCTTTGTAGATTTTGTCCGAAACATCCGTCAGCTCCACACAGGGCAGAATATAAAAATACGCCCCCTGATAATCGCTGACCACCTGGCTGTTCCCAAACACCTTGATGGAGGAGACCGTTGTGCTGCCCGGCGCCCCGGTGTTGGTCTTATTTGCCAGAACTTCCTGCCGTCCCGTGACAGCCCCTGCGGTCAGCACGGCTGCAAATAATACGAGAAGCACACCCCCTGCTGCCCGCACTCCAAAGCGCCGCATTTGTCTGAGTGTTTCCCTCATGCTTTCATCCTTTCTGAAATACCGGCATCCCTGTTCGGATACCGCCGTCTTACCCTCTGTCTGATATATAGTCCGTGCAAAAGGATTTTTTTAATTCTGCTGCGAAATATTGTTGAGAAAACGGGCGAAACCGCAAACTTTCGATGGTGGATATCTGCCTGGACATCCGGTATAATTTACTCATTCCGGACAGAGGAGGCAGCGAAAGAGACAGACGAAACACTTTTCGGATATTCTGCAGTCTAAACGTCTGTCCCGGCTGTACCGCACCACAATGTACTGACAGATTGATTTTGCCCCGGATGTAAAAGAAACCGAACAGACGATCGAAATATCAGCGAACAGCCACAGCAGAAAATCGACCGTACCTCTGTATGGCGGAAAAAATACCCGGTACTGACAATCTGCGACGCCAAAGCAGACGCTGCCGATTCTACCGGCAGATTAAGAGATCTGCCCGACAGCCTGAAAACCCGTTATCATTACAATGATATGGACGCCATGCTCGTCCTGAAAGATATTTTATCGCGCGCATGGAGCAACAGCCTGCAGCAGAATCCGTCCCTTTCATCCGCTGCGAAAGCACTTTTTGATACAGCCCTTTGTATTACCTGATACAAAGGGCTGTATCGAGATACCGGACAGCCGCTCAGTTAAGCTTCTTTTGCACAAACAGAATTCCGCATATTTCCCCGGCGCTGTTTTTAATCAGGTTGGCGTTGAAGCTGGAATTGTCGGCCACATACTCGCCGGCTCCCTTCTTGCCGAGATTTGCGGTATTTAAGTAGTAGGAAATATTTCCCGACGCATCGTGAGCAAAGTCTTTCTCGTAGAGCGCCTCACCGTTTTTCATGGTAATCGGCTCCCCCGATTCCAGCTGCGCATTATAGCAGATTCCCGTCACCGACGACACGACAGCGCCCGCGCTGTTTGTCATAGATGCATTTTTTACCGATACCTCCACCGCCTTATCATCGTACCCGGACAGCGTTGTGCCGGACAGAATGCCGTTGGCATCCGCGCAGGCGAGGGAGCATATGACGATGGCTACCTCCTCGTTCGAGAAGTTTTCGATGGCCGACTTTACCGCCCGCCCTCTCACCACCTTGCCGTTATAATCCGAATATCTTGCGTCGTTTATGGACTGCACGGACTGTTCCATCCCGTCCACACCGGTATTCACCAGACTCTTTCCCACAATAAATGCCACCAGCGCAAGCCCCAGTATCGCCACAAAAAATATGAATTTGGCTCCCATCTTGCTTCCGTCTACTGCTTCATCACCCATGTTATGTCCTCCTGTTTTTTAATTTTAAGTCATTGCATACTTTCTGTAATACATGCGCGCCAGCGCTTTTCGCTTCTCAAGTCCCTGATACCATTTTCCGTTGACTGCCGAAATGCCGTCGATGGCGTAAGACGCGGAGCGCCCGATGCAGCCCTCAAAGTATACGCAGAAAACATCTGCGGCGTAATCCGGATCCGCAATCCTTCGCATTTCCTCGGCGACCCGCTTTCTGCCGTGTTCCAGCTCGTACTCAAGCCAGGCCAACTGCAGCGACAGATCCTGCCAGCTTCCCCCTTTCTTTTCTGCCAGCTCCATAAGCCCCTTAAGCCGCCCGCGGCTCATCCAGCCTGCAAGCCCCGCGCCGCCAAGCCCCTTCTCATAATCGAAATTCGGAGATTTCGCCGCCGGGTTCAGCCCGCTCTCCATCGAGAGATTCCCGAGCGCTGCGGCAGCCCCCGCATCCGTAAAGCCGAGAGATTTAAAGAAATACCAAAGCGTATCCTCCACAGGCGTTTTCGCCGAACAGGGGATAACCGCTCCGCTCCACTGATTTACATTCCCCACATCCACCGTATTGTTCTCTCCCAAAGCGCCGACCGACGAAGCCCGGCTCTCCGCCTCGCGGATTTTTGCAAGCGCTGCCGTATGCTCTGTCTCATCCTGCAAAATCAAACCCGATTCGGCGTCCCCGGCTTCCTCTGTCTTTATATCTGAAACAAATATTACCTCCTCGGCCGCTGCCGGACCTGCCCGCACCGCAGCCCTTCGTCCTGGCTGTAAAGACATTTCCCGCCCTCCCACCGCGGCGGCTGCCTCCTGCATTCCGCCGCCCTTTTCGGCCAGTGTAATGAAAACGGAAGCCGCAGCAGCCGCGGACATGGCGACTGCCATTGCCGTCAGCACAGAAATCAGTTTCTTTTTCACCGTTACACCTCCCCGCTAAGCTTATTGTCACAGTCTCGTAATCTGGCTCATGGAAGCCATCAGCCCGGTAAGTCCCGTGTAGAGCAGGGGAAATACCGCCATGCCGTATATGGCAAAATTCATGGGCCGAAGTGCCAGAAGCCCCATTCTGGCCCGTCTTCTGTCGATACGGTCCCGGATACAGACGTCGCGCTCGGCGCAGATATGCGCCCGGTCGCTGGCAAGATCCGCAAACACCTCCTTTAGCGACAGATCTTCCACGGTCTCCTTCAGCTTTCCGATAAACAGCCGGAAATTTTCGGACTGAGTTTTCTCCTGCACAAGGGCAAGCTCTGCAGCCGGATCAGAGGCAAAGCCGTAGTCGCACCGCGTCAGCAGATCTTTATGTATGTCCGCAATCAAAGCCAGATGGCCCACCGCCTCCATAGCATCCAGATCCATGGACGCAAGTATCATCGTCACAATCTGAAGCTGCAGAAATTCCTCCTCTTCCTCCTCCCCCGCAATCTCTCTCCGCTTTCCAAGCGCAAGGTCCGGCATCCGAAATGCAATGGCCGCCGCCCCGTAGGCAAACAGAAGCAGATACCAGTGAAAGCCCACATTCTGCAGTCTCTTATACTTTGTCTCCATCCTTTTTATCATGTCCTGCATCTGCATTGCGCCGATGTCCGGCAGATAGCCGCGCACCAGTGTGTGTATTTCCGCCAGCGTGTCCTCATCCTCTCTGTCGGCCCACTTTCCGGCCTTTCGGACGGCAATGTAAGTGTCGTCCATATTCCGTATCTCCTCATCCGTTATGACCGGCTTTCCGTTTCTGTCCTCAAAGGCGGAATTATCCCCCATCATGTCAAAGGATCTCGTGTAGCGGTAAAGAAATTTCCGCTCAATGACCGGCGAGCTGAACACAATAACAGCCACGACACAAAATGAAACAAACGCCCACAGACATTTCTCGCACCAGAAATCTTCCACGGTCTTCTTCGAAAATCCAAGCTCCAGCTTTCTCTTCACCTGTCTGTATTTTTGTTTTTCAGGGACAAATCCGCGGACAATTCTTCTGACAAACCGCTTTTGCATAAGCACCTGCACCGCGCAGGAGCGGTCGTCGCTGACCATGACGGACTGCAGATGCGCGTGGGCTATGATGTAGTAATAGTAAATGGAGAGAAAAATGATTCCGTTCTGAATCAGAAACCCGGCAAAGCTGTTGTAGATGAGCGCGGCGGAGGGCATAATGTAGAACATAAGATAGCGGAGCGCCACGGTACAGACGATTCCAAGCAGGGCCATATTTTCCAGCCGTCTGAACTTCACCTGCTCGTAATCCATCTGCTGAATCTTCTGGTTGATGTCCGAATTCATAAGAAGCATGGCCTCGTCAAATGTGGAATTGTTGTACTTGTCCGTGCTGTCCCCGGAATTTTTAATGTTGTAGCAGATCATGGCAAGGGTCTGGATCTGCTTGAAGGGAACCATCTCGTAGAACTCCGCCAGTGCCTCCTGCGGCACAGCCGACGTCAGAACTGCCCGCAGACGTTCCATGAGCGGAGCGATCCGGTTCTGGTACGCGGCATTCTCCAGCGCCAGCAGCACGTCCGAATTGCCCTTTTTGTACTCGATGCGGATTGACGCCACCGCCATCTTAAGCTCCCGGTACACCTTATACGTCGTCGCCTCGACGGCCCGCTCCACCGATGTCTGCAGATACACGCAAAAAAATGCGACGCACAGAACCACCGAAGTAATATCGGAAAATACCAGACAGGATGCCGCCGCGCAGCAGCAGATGCCGCAGAACAGCCGGTAAGCATACTTCGCCGCCCCGGCCTGGATCTCCGCCGTCGTGTAGACGGACAAAATGGACAGCCTCCTGGACAGCCTGAGCACATACCGCCTGAAAATCCGATGAAACAGCGGATGCTCCGTAAAAATCCGATACATATTCAGATACCGCTTTTCTTCCTGCTCCTTCTTTTTCTGCCTCCCTGTTTCGCCGCTCTCATCCCGCCCCTTTGCGCGGAAGAGCACGGCAGACGCAAGGACAAGCAGAAGAAGGCCGGCTGCGGCCGCCGCGTAATCCAGAGCCGAAAACTGTTGTGTCAGTTTCCTCAAAAATTCCATCCTGTAATTCCTTTCCCCGTCTCACAGAAACCGGTAATCCGCCAGCACACGATTCAGAAACTCTTCGGCGTCCTGTCTGCTGTACACAAGCCGGTCCGCCTCATTGTCATATCCGTCCGCCGCCTTTACGTTCAGCCCCTCATAACCGTCGATGCTCACATGATCCCAGTAATAGGCAATAAACTGCGCAAATTCCTTCCGGTCCGCCCCCGGCAGCGCCTCATAGATCCGCCGGTACAGATAGTCCGAAAAGTGTTCCTTCGCCACATACGCCCGCCTTTCGGAATCGAAAGACAAAATGTCACGGCAGTCAAAGGACACCCGGTCCGTCTGCCGGTAGTAATATTCCTTCTTAAGATTGTACGTGCTCCTTTGGGGATCCTTCGGGTCATATTCCGGATAGGGAACGCCCTCTTCGAACTGATAAATCTCTGTAATGCGCTTTACAAACCGAAGCCCCTCCTCGAAACCGAGGTGGATATTCAGCTTCAGAACATCCGTCACCTGCCGCTCCGCGGTCTGCATGTTCGAAAAGCCGCCGGCATTTACAAGGGAATTGCGCAGTGTCAGCACCAGATCCTTTCCGGTGTTGGCATGATGGGAAAAGACTGTCATAAGAGAGCCTGTCATGGCGAGCTGGATCATGCGGGCGGAAACCGGGTCGGTTGCCACCTCTCCGATCACCGTGACCGTCGCGTCGGACTTCTTAAAGGCGTCCTGCAGCTCCTCCATCGACAGCGTCGCCGTCTCCTGCACGGAATAGATCTCGCGGTTCGGGTATGTTTCCCGCAGATACAGTTCCGGCGCCGCCTCCAGCACCCGCAGATTCCAGTCCGGCGGAAGATAGCCCATAATGGCTTTCATCAGCGTCGTCTTCCCGCTCCCCTGCCGGCCGGTGACAGCGATTGTAATTCTCGCCATCATCAGATACTCGATGAGCTTTGCCGCGACAGCGGCATTTTCATAGCCCTTCTTAACGATCAGCTCCTCCGGCGACCGAAATTCCAGCGAAAGCTTTCGCACGAAAACACCCCAGGTCTCCCCCGCGTCCGGCCGGATCGCAAGAATGCGGGACTGGTCGTGCATCGTATTGATTTTGTAGCCGCATTTTCTGGTCAGAGGCCCGGGATTTCCCCAGCGGATCAGAAGCTGGGTGATGCGGCTGATTTCCGCCAGACTACCAAACTCGATAAATTGCAGATGAATATAGTTGCTCCGGTAATAGACCCACAGACTGTTCGTTGCCTCGCTGACAGAGTCCGGATTTTTCCCGTTGTCCAGGTGCGTGTCTCTGATGAGAGCGCCGGACACACCGATATTGTAGCCGTTTATGTTCATCTCCCCCAGCGTATCAAATGGCCCCCAGCCGAGATAGTCGCTGTAAAGCTTTGTCACAAGAATATCGACGACCTCCTCCTTCGAAAGCTCCACGCTGGCGGCGTAATAGGAATTCTCAAGCTCCGCCTTCGTCACGTAGTACGCCACAGCCCCCTCTCTGCTGATCCCGACTGCGGGCTTTGGCCCGGCAAAGCCGTTTTCGTCCATCCATACGGAGAAGGCGTCCAGCCCGTACTCCTTCTGATAGCGGTACAGCAATATTTCAAACATGATATTGTGCGTCGGCTCGCTCTCTTCGTCCACGCCGAGAAACTGCCGCATCTTCTCCTCGGAAAGCGTCTCCAGCACCCATGTGCGGATCATTCCCTTTACCGCAAGCTTCGCGTCCCTTACGCCGTTTGGCGCCATTTTAATGGCTGCCTTCTCCATCGCCTTCTGTTTTTTCCGGCGCTTTAATTCCTCGTCCGACACCGCGGCAGCTGTCCCGTCCTCCCTGGTGCGCTCCACCATGTACAGCTTAAGCGCCTCGAGGGCATCCTCAAAGGTCGCGTACTCCTCCTGTGCCGCAATGTCCTTTCCTGCCAGCGCTCTTATGTATCCGGCCGCACAAAACCCCACGGAACCGCAAAGCATTGCAGCCGCTATCATAACATCCGCCATTTTCTTTCCTCCCCATGTACTACATGGCCTTAAGTCTTTCGATCCGGCAGCTTCGCTTTACCTTTTTTATGTCCAGTATCTTCTGAACGATATGCCGGACATCCCGGTTCAGCTCCACCACCTCCGGGGCGTTTTCGCGCAGCCTCTGTGTCAGAAAGCCCAGCTGTCCCCGGTTCTCACAGTACGGCACATACTGGTTTAAATGTATGGCACACCAGTTTTTCGTGCTGTGCACTCCCATGGACTCCGCCAGTTCCTTCACGCTGCCGAGAACGCAGGAGTATTTGTTGACCGCCACAATCACCGGAATCTTTACCGTGGCTCTCACAAACGCCTCCTTCTGTTCCAGAAAGCGGGCCGCCTCTCTGCCGTCCTGCGTGACCACGACGACGCAGACGTCCGCCATGGCAAGAAGCGACTGCACGGCCGGTCTTTTGAGCTGCTTTTCGTCTGCATCGTAAACGACATAGTCGTAGGGAGAGCGGATACCGAAAAACTCCATCGTCCGTATCAGATCCTCCTCGCAGAGCACTCCTGTCCGGTAAGGGGCATTCATCACAAACAGATCCAGATTGTCGCCTATATTTCTGCAGTATCCGTTCACCCGGTCCTTTCGGATGCCGCCGAGCCGGATCAGATTCACAAGCTCCAGCGATACGTTGTGCCGCTCCTGATCCGTCCTGATCCCGTAATACGGGCAGAGTGCTTCCGACACCGGCCTTATGTTCGTCAGACACACCTGACCGTTTCTGTGCGCCAGCTCCGACGCAATGAGCGCCGCCACCGTTGTCGTGCCGCTTCCGTGCCCCTGGGGCTGTACCACCGCTATATTCATACGGTTCACCTGTTCCTTTCCGCCGCTGTCAAGCCAGCTTCCTGTCCATAATCTTTCTCATGCTGCCGCGCTCAAGGTGCAGCGCTCTGTGAAACGCATCGCACAGAAGCCGGTTTACCTCCCTGTCCCCAAGGGGCATAAGCTGCCTGCGCTCCTCCGTCTCGCATATGTAGCGGATATAGTCCGCCTTCCACACCAGCTGCACAAGAGACGCCTTCCAGTAATTCTTCGGCTTTGGCTCAACAGTGAGCGTCGCAGGAAAAAACCGCTCTCCTTCGTCTGCGATCACACCCTCCAGCTCCCGCCCGCAGAAGGTCCGTCTCTGGGAGCACAGCGCGATCACTGCTTTCGCATCCGGCGGTACGAAGGCTTCGGTCAGACAGAGCAGATAGTCAAAAGACTCCGCCTCCTTCCTCCGGACAAACGCTTCCGCCACGCCGCAATCCAGCGGACATTTAACCGTCACCTCCACATCGCAGACCGTCCCGGTATCCTCCGTCCCCGGGTAGAGCCTGCGGTAGGCGGCATCGTCCGTCACCACGCACGTCTTTCCCATAAGCCCGCATGTTTTCATCAAGGGATAGGCCAGTATCCGCTTGTCCGCCTTCCCCACAATCGCAAGCACCGTCATATATTCGTCTCCCTCCGTCAGTTTAAATGCGTCAGATTCTCCGATGTCTGCCCGGCCTCCTGATTCGCCTTACGCTCCTTCTCCTCCTGCAGCGCCGCATAGACCCGCTCCGCCTCCTCGTAGAGATCCTTCAGCCGTTCCTTGTTCGCCGTTACCTTGTCGTTCTTCTCCACCAGATCCGCGGCGATCAGCTGCTCCTCCAGCTCCCTTCGCCTCTTTAACGTGTTGGAAAAGTCGCCGGTGTCGATATTCGGATCGAGAATTTCAATCTTAAGTATGTCGGCACTGACCGGGTAATAGGCCGCCGCGGCGTTCTGTATTCCGGCCTCCACATACTTCGCACCGTAAATCCGCACCGCCTGATAAGCCCCGTAATCCGCCTTCATGCTCTCGTTTGCGTAAAAGTCCACCTCCTCCACGATCAGCTTAACCACATTTCCGTTGATGGCCACTACCTTTTTGTGGGGCAGTGCGATAAAATCCTGCCCCATGGGGTAGGCGATGCGCACGTCAATGTAGTCCCCGGCCGCAAGGCCGATGGGCACCTCGGTCATAACAACGTCCAGCTCCCGCATATCGTCGGACAGCACCATGTCCGTAAGCAGATCCGCCGTCAGACATGTGTTTGCGGACAGATCGGTCCTGTAGAGCATGTTCGACAGCTCCGCCTCGTCCGTCACCGCATTCTGCGGCAGAATGTCCTGCGGCACGCAAACCTTCATCACATCGGCCATTTGCACATAATTTCCGGCCTTCACATCGCTGACCACAATGTAGGCGGCGGTCTGCGCGCTCTCGTATTCGCTGACAGCCGTCTTAAGACCGTCCAGCTCCGCCGCCATCCGCGCCGCGGTGACATAGTAATACAGGAACGCGAGCACAGCTGCTGCAAGCACAGCCGCCGCGGCTGTCACAAGCACCTTCCCCCATATTCTGTTTCTCATAGTACTCTCCTTCTCCTTATTTGTTCCCGCGGCTTTGCCGCGCACTCATCCCCGGGAAAAGCCGGTCAGCTCCCCTGAAGGGAGAAGCCGGTCAGCAGTTCCCAGTTGATGCTCGTTCTGCTGCTGTAGCTGCCGTCGTAGCGCTCCAGCAGAGCGGGGATATCCTCCGTATCCCCCCGCAGACTCTCCATGCGGGCGTACACCTTCCCCGCCAGATACGTTTCCCGGACAAACCGCTCCACCGTCTCTTCGGACAGAAAGGCTTCGTCCACCCCCGCTTCCGTCATCTGCCTGTGGTATGTACCGGCATTCTCCTTTAAAATCCGCTCCTCGTCCGCAGAGAGCGAGGCCCCGTACTCCCCGGCGGCCGCGCACAGCACCCGGACCGTGCGGATCGACTCCGCAATCCCCTCCTTTACAATATTCTCGTTGGTTAAGGCCGCGCCGGACGCACTGATCCCGATCCTTTCGTAAAAGCCGTCGTCCACCGTCCCGTCTCCTGCCGTCTTCACGTCGACGGAGTAGAGCATAAACTCCGCGACAGACACCGGCGCGCCCACCGTGCGCATGGCCTCATCCTCCCCGAAGGCAATCACAGTGCCCGCACCGGGTCCGCTCCCGCAGCCAGCCGTACAAAACAGCGCGAGAGCTGCCCCGAAAAGCATTGCAAGCCTGATCTGTCCTGTCATCTCATTCTCCTCTCCTGTAATAAATGCAGCCGATCTCCCTCTCATTGCGGTCGTAGATAACCCCCTGCCAGTACAGGTCGCTGTCTGAGACGGGAAGGGCCCCGGGGTCATCGGCGTCGTAAGGGTAAAACTTCCTTCTCGTGATGACGGTCATGCTCTTTCTTATGGCATAGTTGTTGCGCAGAGCGCACTCGTCCTCCTCAAGAAAGCCCGTCATGGTATAATAGCTGTCTTCTCCGAGCCCGGTATTCATGAGCACCGGGCTTTCGAGCACACACCCGTAGTTGACGCCGAAAAGCATGCAGTCACGCCCGTCGGATGCCGTGACGGTGCGCGGCCTCTTATGTTCGTCCAGCGGATACACCAGGTAGCCGGCATCGGCCGTCCGCTCTCCCGAAAGCAGCTCCTGCGTGGCCAGAATGACCGCGTAGCCGTCCTCCGCGCGCAGAGATAAAAGCCTTTTCTTCACCTCGCTCCCGCTGACCCCCGTCCCGCTGTCCGCCCCCTCAACCGGTACTGCGGCAGACCCCCGCGCCTCTTCCCTCACCCGGGCGCACTCCGGATGATGTCTGGAAAATACGATGCACAGAACCGCTGCGGAACAGAGTATCACTGTCACCCTGCCTGCAACGATCTGTTTTCTGTAAAAGAACTTCCTCATTCATTTATCCTCCATGCTTATACTTGTTATATAGTCCGTATTTCGCATTTTTTTAATTCTGAGGAAAAAATGTGGAAAAAAATTAAATTT
>CATJJD010000261.1 GCA_949740385.1 uncultured Lachnospiraceae bacterium | reverse complement strand
GCGAGGAATGTGGCGATCGGAATACAGGATTTTGCGACGCTCATTGAGAAAAACTGTTTTTATGTGGATAAGACACATTTTATTAAGGATTGGTGGGAGTCGGGTGACAGTGTAACGCTGATCACCCGGCCGCGCAGGTTCGGAAAAACCCTGAACATGAGCATGTTGGAGTATTTCTTTTCGGCGAAGTATGATGGGAGGGGAGATCTGTTTGAGGGGCTTGCGGTGTGGGAGGATGAGGCATACCATGCGCTGCAGGGGACATACCCGGTGATCAGTCTGTCGTTTGCGGCTGTTAAGGCTGCGGACTTTGAGGGGGCGCTGTACGCTATAAATGATATCCTGGCCGAATTGTATCAGCAGAATAAATTTCTGAAAGACAGCGATCTGTTAAGTGAGCAGGAACAGCGGGATTTTGACACCGTGTCTGCGGATATGGATGCAAAAGTTGCGATTGTTTCCCTGCGCAGACTTGCGGGGTATCTGAGTCGCTATTACGGAAAAAAGGTGATTATCCTGCTGGACGAATACGATACGCCGATGCAGGAAGCGTATGTGTGCGGGTACTGGGAGGAGTTGGTTTTCTTCACAAGGAGCCTGTTTAATGCCACATTTAAGACGAATCCTTATCTGGGGCGTGCGGTTATGACGGGAATTACAAGAGTGAGTAAGGAGAGCATGTTTTCCGACCTGAATAATCTTAAGGTGGTCACGACGACATCGAAAGAATACGCGGATGCCTTTGGTTTTACGGAGGCGGAGGTGTTTGCCGCGATGGATGAGCAGGGGCTGTCGGATCTGGAAGAGGTTAAGCACTGGTACGACGGATTTACGTTTGGGGAGATGACGGACATCTATAATCCGTGGTCGATCATCAACTACCTGGATAACAGAAGGGTGGGGACATACTGGATAAACACCAGCTCGAACAATCTTGCGGGCAAGCTGGTCCGGGAAGGGACGGCGGAGCTGAAGCAGGATTTTGAAATTCTGTTAAAAGACGAACATATTTTTGCACAGCTGGATGAGCAGATTGTATATAATCAGCTGGATGAGGATGAAACCGCGGTCTGGAGTCTTCTGCTGGCGAGCGGATACCTGAAGGCGGTGTCCGTGGACGACGAACCGATGCGTCAGAGGCTGGAAGAGCCGCTGTATGAGCTGGCGCTGACCAACCGTGAGGTCCGGTTTATGTTTTCTACCATGATTCGCGGCTGGTTTAAGGGGAGAACCCGCGGGGAGTACAACGGCTTTGTCCGTGCGCTGCTGGACGGAGATAAAAAACTGATGAATATTTATATGAACAAAACCGCCCTCGCGACCTTCAGCTATTTTGATACGGGGAAAAATCCGTCGGAGAGTGAGCCGGAACGGTTTTATCACGGCTTTGTACTGGGGCTGATGGTGGAGCTGGCCGGCCGCTATCGTGTTACATCGAACCGGGAGAGCGGTTACGGCCGGTATGATGTGATGCTGGAACCGTATGATGCAAAGGATAATGCGATTCTGCTTGAATTCAAGGTACACGATCCTTGCGATGAGAAAAGCCTGCAGGATACTGTTGCGGCAGCGTTAAAGCAGATTGAGGAGAAGAACTATGAGGCAGAGCTGATTGATCGGGGAATCGAAAAGGAGCGGATCCGTCGGTACGGATTTGCATTTGAAGGGAAAAAGTGCTGATTGGGGATGGATTGGAACAAATTAACGCTTGATACTTTGCGCCTGATCATATACAATAGAGAAAGACATAAGTATAAATAATCTGTCGGTTATGCCGATATATATAGCAGAAACAGGATAATTGGATATGGAGCCGTAGCAATAGGACATTGCCAGGTGCGAATGGAATCGCTTATTATGAGGATTAGGGGCTTTGCACCAGTGGGTGCAGAGCCCCTTTTATATGTGCCTGAAGCGGTTCAGAAACTGACAGCTGTAAAGGAGCATACATGAGGGAAGCGAAGAAAAAGCTGGTGACAGATTCCGCACATACGCTTTTGCGCGGAGCAGAAAGCCTGCATCGGATTAAAAAGACAGCTTCTGACAATGAATATCAGACATTGCTGGCTGAAATGCAGCAGCTGGCCATCTGTATCGGTGAGGCCATCGAGGATTCCGAGAAGGAGCCGGCGCAGTATATCGCGGAACTGGAAAATCTGTGCGAGCTGTTGTATCAGCTCGGTGAAGCGGAACCGGAACATTCAAAAAAGCTGCTGGAGGACACGGCAGAATGCGCAAAACGGGCCTGTGCTGTCATCGCCGATCAGATTCCGGTAAAAAAGGAAATACTGTTTCTCCCGTATCAGGTGTCTATGTGGGATTCGCTTGAGAGCGTGTGGCGTGCGGCAGCCGAGGATGAGAGTGCAGACTGCTATGTCGTGCCGATTCCGTATTACGATGTTGTCAACGGAGAGATAACCGGAGACCTGCATTATGAGGGAGACCGGTATCCGGAGGATGTGCCGGTGACGTATTATGAGGACTATGATATAGAGGAACGTCGGCCGGATATGATCTTTATACATAATCCATATGATAATTTTAATACGGTTACGCGGATTCCGGAGCGGTATTATGCAAAGCATATTAAGGATTATACGAAACAGCTGGTGTATATTCCCTATCTGGTCTCAGAGCCGGAGGGGCCGTCTGAGGGGATGTGTTTTCTTCCGGGAACGATCTATGCAGATAAAGTAATCGTGCAGCCGGACGGAGTTTATGAAAAATACTGCAGAGTGTACGACGCAGAACGGGAGCGGCTCGGCTGGACAAAGCGGTGCGCTCCGGCGAAGGACAAGTTTCTTCCGCTTGGGTCCCCGAAGTTTGATAAGGTTCTCAGTCTTCATCCGAAAATAGAGGAGCTGCCTGAAGAGTGGCAGAGAGTAATCCTTCGTCCGGACGGAACGAGAAGAAAGATTATATTGTATAACCTGACCATTGGAGAACTGCTGCAAAACAGCAGTACGATTCTGGATAAGGTCGACTCGGTATTTCGATTTTTTAAAGAGCGTCAGGATGAGCTGGTGCTGCTGTGGCGGCCGCATCCGCTGCTGATGAAGACCATTCACAGTATGCGCCCGTCCATGCAGGAGGCTTATACCGAACGGGTT
>CATJJD010000260.1 GCA_949740385.1 uncultured Lachnospiraceae bacterium | reverse complement strand
TTCTTACAGGCAATTTTACAGCACAGCGTAGAAAGTTGAAACACTTTCATTACTATTTGTGCCGCCAACTGAAAGGCGGCGGAATGGAGATTTTTATGATTTGGGATCAGCATATGCACACACATTTTTCCGGCGACAGCCAGGCGGCCCCGGAGTCCATGCTAAGCGCCGCCGCAGAGAAAAATCTGCCGGGCGTCTGCTTTACGGATCATTTCGACTATGATTACCCAAAGGAGCCGGATCTGTTTATGCTGGATTTTTCCCGTAGCCTGCGGGAGACGGAAAGGCTCCGGGAGATTTTCCGGGGACGGCTCTCGGTCTGCTGGGGCGTGGAGCTTGGTCTTCAGCCCCACATCGCAGATATAAACCGGGAGGTGGCGGCCCAATATCCGTTTGATTTCATTATCGGCTCCTCCCACGTGGTCCACGGCGCGGACCCCTACTACGGCAGCTTCTTTGAAGGCCGAAGCGAGGAGGAGGCCTGCAGAGAGTACTTTGAGGCCGTTCTGGAAAATCTCGGCACCGACGTGGATTTTGACGTGTACGGGCACCTGGACTACATTGTCCGATACGGGCCCGGGAAAAACCGCTTCTATTCTTATAAGAAGTACGCCGACCTGCTCGACGAGATTCTGCGCACACTGATCTGCCGGGGAAAGGGCATTGAGGTCAACACCGGCGGATACCGAAGCGGCCTCGGACAGCCAAACCCCGCCGACTTTGTCCTGACCCGTTACCGACAGCTGGGGGGCGAGATCGTCACCGTAGGCTCCGACGCCCACGCCCCGGAGCATGTCGCGTGGGAATTTGACACGGCCGCAGCGCTGCTTTTGTCCTGCGGGTTTACGCACCACACCGTTTTTTGCCAGAGAAAGCCCCATTTTCTGCCACTTTGAACCGGAATCTTAAAAAAATTTTAATTTTTTTCATCTTAGGTATTGCAAAATTTTCATATATGGCTATAATATAGTTATTGAATCGTATTATTCGTTGAAGAGAGTAAGTAGTTCAATTTTAACAAACAATTATCTAATTAACTACTCAGTTACTCAATTACTTTTAAGTAACTAAGAAGGAGCAGGTTTCCTCGCCTGCTCCTTTCTTTGTGCAGGAGAAGGGGCAGGCAGGGCCGAAACTCGCAGACGATTACGCGGGTCCGACTCTGTGCTGCGGCGTCACGACAGATCGCGCGGGCCAACATGCCGACCCGGCCGGGGGCGGGACTCTGCGCTGCGGCGTCGCGACGGAATATTTTGAAAAAATGTTGAAAAACAAATGCGGATGTGCTATAGTGAATGCATAAAAGGAAACAACTGCCCACAAGCTGGGTTAACCTGTTTTGAAGCAGAAACTCCACCCCATCGCTGGTCAAAGTTCAGGGGTGGTTTTTCTATGTAACGCTACTTACAGTACTCAAATATGAATGTAAGCAACGCTATCAGGAACACGCCGAAAGCAAGCATGTCTCTAAAATCAAACATCTTATTCTTCCGATTTCTCATAGCATCACCCCCATTCCAAACAGAATAGAAGGTCAACGCCCCCCTGTAACACAGTTATTTCCTTTGCGCTACTATAACATGATTCTGTTTGCCACGCAATCCGTTTTTTCCGACGCTGATTCCGATCATCCTGCAAAAACAGGCTGTTTTCACACTTTTATTCTCTTTCACTGTGTTTTCTCTGGCACAGGTTCTCAAATATCCCCGTTACATAATGCGACAGCGAACTTACTGTCTTATAGATTGAAACTTGAGGTTTCTCGAAAATTTATTCTTTCGCCTTTCGCTATGGTGTTTTTCCCCTGCATTGGCTAAAATAAGTGCATGGTTGCATGGCGTTTTCTCGCAGCGTAACATATGTAAACGCGGGGGATTGCTCCCCCGCGTACAGTCCTACAGTCTGTTTAGCTGCCTGATCCGATATCAATTTGAAACAGATTCCTTGCTTTCCATCTCAGCCGCTCTGCATTGGCAGACTCCCCAATGGCACAGTAGACAGAGTAAGCCTGTTTCAATATTGATTCCGCCTGCCCATACTGCATTCTCGCCGCAAGGGCATGACCTTTTTCCTCCAGCAGACGCGCAAGCCCGCACTGCTTCAGCTGTACCGCGCACAGATCAATCCCGCGCTCGCACAGCTCCAGCTGCCGGTCAAATCTTCCGTCGTGTCCCATCCAGTGTGCGAGCAGGCGCAGGATCTCCGGATAAGTGTGAAACTCCTCCGCCGGATCTCCCAGCCGCACCTCGATATACTCTTTGAGGAAGAACAACAGCTCCTTTGCCTGCGTGCGCTCCCCTTTCTCATACCAGAGCGCCGCCATTTTGCAAAAGATGCGGATTTCCTGCCTCGAAAGCAGCTGAGAACGCGGCACCTGCCCCCGCGTATGCTTCGGCATCGTCACACGGACGGCACGCTCATACAGCTCTAACGCCCGCTCTCTGTCTTTCAGCTGTTCCTGTGCAAGCACTGCAAGTTCGTAAAGCACATACTGAATCTCAAGAGCAGACAGCCCTTCTCCCGTCTGCAGACACAGGTCGAGGTATGCCTCCGTCGACTCCATACCTTTTTTCTCACCTGCATCGCAGTCACACATAATATACTCCTCAAGCGCCATCCTCACTTTATCGTACTGTCGATTCACGATCAACTGCTCTATCTCCGCCTCGAGCGTGTATTTTCTCATCTCCTTCTCGCTGATGTACGCCGTGCAGCTTCCGGGATTCATCCCCAGCCGCTGCAGAAGCGCCTCGTAAATCTTTCGCTTGGGCATCTGCGCCCCGTTCTCGATTTTGGAGACCGTTGATACCGAACAGATATTGCCTGCCAGCTCCTCCTGCGAGATGCCCTGTCGGTATCGCATCTCTGCAATCAATCGGCCGATCGGATAGTTTGCCATAACAATCATTCCTCCATTGGCAAAAAGACGTTCCTTTTTGTCATATATTAAGTGTTTTTTCCTGGGAAATAAGACTAAAGACTATGGGCGATCTCCTCCAAGTATTGTTGGTGAAGTTGCTCTGCCGCATGCTTTCTTGACTTGCTGCAGTTCAGTTGCTCACCATTCTTCAACTGAACAGCCGTTCCAAATGATTCAATATGAGCACAGTTTACCAGAAAACTTTTCGCCGGATGGATAAAATACCGACCGCGGAGCATCTCCTTGTAAACGGACAGCTTCTCGCGAATCTGGTATACACGGTCAATACAGTGAATATGTACATAGTGTCCTCTGCTTTCCATGTAGATAATGTCATCCAGCCGAATCACGATGTCTCCGCGATTCCTTCGTATCAGAATACTTCGATCCCTGTGTTCCTCCCTCCACAAATCATTCAGCATGCCGCCGGTCTCCGTTTCCCACAGCGCTTTGCGCATGTACCGAAACGGACGATACCGGAAAGCTTCAAATACGTCCTCGTCGTGGTCGCTCAAAAATATGAGCAGCGCCCTCGACTTGTTGGCGATCATCATCTCCGCCAACGAATACCCTTTCATATCATCCAGTCGCGTGTTAATAAAGGCCAGATTTACATGACCCTCCGATTCTTCGGCGAACGCGGCCCCTGTCGGGTACCATTTCAGGTTCACCTCGAAATCCTTCTGTCTGTAAAATTCCTGAACGACCTCCCCAAACCTGCGTGAAAATGTTGCGTCTGAATCTCAAATAATGATGTTCCACATTTGCATTCCTCCTCCTTTTATTTGATGAGCTTCTTTAGCACCATACAAAAACTTCTAAATATAATTATAAGAAAGCCCAAAGTAAAAAACTGTTAGTTTGCAGATGCCCAATTCGTTATATTTCGTTTGTTTTTGTTGGTTTTTATTGTATTCCACCAAAAAATCGTATATAATAGACATAAAACGACAGGGAGACTGGAAAAATATGGAAAACAATCTAATGGTATTACTTGTTGAAGATGATGAAAACGCATGCGAAGAGCTTCGCAAATACATAAATCAGACACCGGACATCTGTCTGCAGAACGTGACAAACAATTCCGAGGAAGCGCTCTCGATGGTTCGGGCCGGGCTTCCGGATGCTGTCATCCTGGATCTGGAGCTGCACTATGGAGGCGGAAACGGACTGCTTTTCCTCGACGGCCTCAAAAGGCTGCATCTGTCTCACAATCCGTATATCCTTGTCACTACCAATAATTCCAGCGTTATCACGCTGGAACAGGCGCGCGTACTGGGAGCTGATTTTATTATGGCGAAATACGAATCTCAGTATTCCGCGCAGTATGTTGTGGAATTTTTAAGAATGATGAGCAAGGCGATTATGGCACAGGCGCAGGCGCAGACCGACTCCCCTGACGGCGCAGGCTGCTCTGAGGAGGAAATGACACGGATTCTCATGCAGCGCATCCACCGGGAGCTGGATTACGTCGGAATCAGCCCGAAGGCCATCGGATACCAGTACCTGACCGATGCGATTATTCTGTCGATAAACAACCCGCAGCCGAACCTGTGCAGGAAACTGAGTTTTAAATATAATAAATCGGATGTCAGCATTGAAAGAGCTATGCAGAATGCCATTAACCGGGCATGGAGAGTATCTGATCCTGATGATCTGCTGAAACACTACACAGCGCGGATACGCTCCGACCGGGGCGTACCCACGCTGATGGAGTTCATCTCCCATTATGCTAATAGAATGCAAACGGAAGTTTAGAGTAAAAGAAATTGATTTGATCATAATTCCATTTTAAGAACGAACGCTAGCAAAACAACGCTATACATACTGCCTCCCAGAATTCATCCCAATTAAATTTACTTAAAAACATATATCTTCACCTCCTTTTGAGGGAAAATATACAGTCATATTTTGATGCTATCTTTTAGAAATTAAAATAGCATTTCATATATTATTTATTATTATTTAGGAGTTAATTATGATAAATACATTTATTAAAAATATCTTTCTTTTGAGCCTTGCCTATAATATATATTTTCAATTAGGAAACCATAAATGTAATTTCATCACCTATACAAAATCTATGTTCTATGCGTTTTTATATGCTTTGATAACTTCTGTATTATCGACCAAACTGACAATAATATATTTTCCATTAATTCTGCCTTTTTATCTTCTCAGCCTTATATGTTCTTTTTATAAAGAGTTTCAAATTTCAATAATATACGCAATAATATCAATTAGTATCCCTTATGCGGTATACTCTATTTTAACAATACCAATCACATTCATTGTTGCAATTATTCATAGTTCGTCAGTATTAACAGTTTTAACATATATTATATTAATAACAAGTTGTATAACCTCTCTTATTGTTTTTATTTTAATGAAAAACAAGCGGACAATTAAAGCTTTGCATCTGGTTTGCAATTATCACAATTTTTATATTGTTGCAATTTTAATTTTTTGTTTCATATTACTCACTACTATAGCTCAATACAAAATTCTGCATAATAGCAATACTAAAATATATGCAATCTTGTTAAACCTCATTGCATTGGTACTACTTTACGTCATCCAACGCCAAACACAAAAATACTACCTCTCCAAACTCAAAAAGCTGGAACTGGAATCCCTCCGTCAGGAGCTGGCGGAAAAGGACGCGCTGATCCAAAAGCTGCAGGAGAGCAACGACCATCTCGCCCGGATCATCCACAAGGACAACAAGCTGATTCCCAGCATGGTCTCTGCGGTAAGCCGGTATTTGCGAAATGTAAACACACTGGATGCCGACGCGCTCCGCGCAAGCGGCATGACTCTGGCGCGAGAGCTGGAGCAGATGGCGCAAAACCGGCAGGGCATTCTGTCGGAGAACGAACATCAGACAGACGGGATTCCACACAGCGGACACGCCGCCGTGGACGCCATTCTCCTGCATATGCAAAACCGCGCCGCTGCGCTTCACATCGATTACACAGTCACGCTCGGCGCTGAATTTTCCGACACCGTCAACCGGATGATCACCGAATCCGACCTGACGCATCTGCTGGCTGACCTGATCGAGAACGCGCTCAACGCGACAAAAGAAAGCGGCACCCGCTGTGTTCTCGTCCATCTCGGCATACTCTACGACGCGCCGGTTGTCGAAGTCAGCGATTCCGGCAGACCATTCGCCCCGGCCGTTTATCAGGACTTTGGACTGCAGAAGCACAGCACCCATTTAAATGACGGAGGCAGCGGTATCGGACTTATGGATATCTGGGAACTGAAAAAGAAATATGCGGCCTCCCTGCACATACACGAATATGAGCCTGGTGCCGCATCCTACACGAAAAAGATCTCCGTCGTTTTCGACCGGAGAAACCATTACCTGATCCGCACATACCGGCCGCAGGAATTACTGCAGTACCGTATCCGCACAGACATGTTCATACTTCCGCTGGAATAGAGAAAAGAGGGAGCAGCCCGAATGGACCGCTCCCTCTTCACAGAAATCATACATTGTCATCAAAATCCTCATCCGGATCGACAACCGTCACCTCACAACGAAAACGCACGCCGTGCACCTTCGCCGTGACAGTCGCCGTCCCCTCGCCCACCGGAATCAGCTCCCCCTCACAGACATCACACACATCCTCGTCGGAGCTTGTCCACTCAACAGCGTGGCTGCATCCCTTCAGTTCCAGAAATTCCGTCTCTCCGATTTCCAGCGTAATTTCCGTCATATCCAGCTTCGGCGTCTCAACCCTCACGGTGCATGTGGCTTTTTTTCCTCCGCGGGTGACCGTTATCACGGCCTTTCCCTTTCCCTTCGCGGTCACTTCGCCGTCGGCGGACACCGACGCAACCTTCTTATTGCTGCTGCTCCATTTTGCCGTGCCCGAGCCGCCCTTCACCTTCAGCTTTTTGGTTGATCCTCTGACCAGCGTAAGACTGGAAGCGCTGACGGAAATGCTGCCCGACTTTTCGGAACTGCCGGAGCCCGAACCGCCGGACCCTCCGGAGCCCGAGCCGCCTCCCGACGCGGCACTTCCGCCGCCCGACGCGCTGCCGTAGCACTTGCTGCACGGGGTGAGCCCCCGGGCCTTCGCCTCCGAGAGAGTCTGCTGATAGAAATTGCCGTTGCCGCATTTTCTGGTATGATACTTGCTGCCGGTTTTGGTCACATACACCATCGTCTCCGCGTGCAGCGCTTCCGTCGCCGCCTGCCCCAGAGGAAGAAACACCATGGCGATGGTCATCACAAAACAAACAAGCGTCCTTTTCATATGTCTCATGTTTACGACTCCTTTCCATTATCCGCCCTTGCAGCCGCGATTCTGACCAGCGAGCGGATCTGCCTTTGATCATCTTTCCTCATTATAAACACTCGTCTCCAAATTTGGTATATTTTGGCAAAAATATATCGGTTTTGACATTTTTTCATAGTATCATAAAAATGACTACTCTACAGAGAACAGGATCGAACGGCAACAATGAAAGGAGACCATACTTATGAGATTACCTAACGGATACGGCGGAGTTGTCAAGCTTTCCGGAAATCGGAGAAGACCCTATGCGGCGCGCATCACCACCGGATGGCACACGAACGATTCCACCGGAAAACGCATTCAGCATTACCAGATTCTCGGCTATGCGGCCAGCCGCTCGGAAGCACTGCAGCTTCTCGCCCAGTACAATGAGTATCCGCTGGACGGAGCCGCACTCAAACTTACTTTTTCAGACATTTATAAGCGCTGGTCAGCAGAAAAATTTCCAAATACATCCGAGTCAAACATCAAAGGCTATCGCGCAGCCTTTGCCATCTGCGAAAACATCGCGGACACCCCATTCCGCAGCCTCAGGCTGGACGACCTGCAGCGAGTTGTAGATCTCTGCGGAAAAAACTACCCTACCTTAAAAAAACTGCGAGTGCTGTTCAATCAGCTTTACGACTATGCCATGAAGCACGAGATCGTCGTAAAGGACTACTCCGAGTTTGTCAATATATTAAAGTACAAAAACCGAAATCCCAACCGGGCGGAGCGTGACCGCTTCGATGCGGAGGACATCGCGCTCCTGTGGGAGCGCAGCGACGACCGCATGTATCAGACCGTGCTGATGCTCATATACAACGGGGTCCGCGTCTCGGAGCTTCTGGATTTGAAAAAAGAGAACGTGCATCTGGAGACACAGTACTTTGACGTGATCGGCAGCAAGACCGAGAACGGTATACGCAAAGTGCCCATCGCAGACAAGGTCCTGCCGTTCTATGAGAACTGGTACAACGACTGTTCCTGCAGCGAGTATTTAATCCACACGCCGGACAGCGAGCATTTTACATATCACAACTACTATATCAATGTGTTTCGGCCTCTCATGAACCGGCTCGGCATCGACCGGACGCCCCACTGCTGCCGCCACACCTGCATCTCCATGCTTGCAGAAGCCCATGTGGACCAGACAATCATCAAAAAAATTGTCGGACATGCAGGCGCCATGAGTCTGACCGAGCGTGTCTACACACATCTGGACGTGCAGGAGCTGGTTCACGCAATTAACCGGATCTGATCCGTCCTGGAAACAAAATAAAAAACCGGGAGGTTTCCCCTCCCGGTCCGGCTGTCATTCCGCTTTCTTATCCTTATCGGTCTCCTTGTCTTTGTCTTTATCCTTATCTTCGTCCTCATCCTCCTTAATGTCGCTCTTTACCCTGCCCTTGGCCACATCCAGCGCCTTCTGCCCCTTGCCGGTGGTGATCTTGTTCTTGCTGATCACGATCTTGTAGGTTGAATCCGTATTGATAATGATCGGAGAACGCCCGCAGTTCTTGATGGTATTGCTGCGGATCTCCAGCGTATTGTCCGTAGAACGGATATAAATGCCCTCCAGCTTCGTCTTGTTGATCGTGTTGCCGCTGATGGCCTGATCCACAGAGCAGCCGGTCTCAATGACAATTCCCTTGCCCTTCGCGTCCTCGATCTTATTCTTTTTAATATTTTTGACGTAGCAGGCCTCGTTGAGCTGTATCGCGTGATTATTGTTCTTCTTAATCGTGTTGTCTGCGATGTCGCCCGTCAGGTGGCTGTTGTCGTACAGTGCAATCCCATATTTCTGATTGCCGGAAAGCGTGTTGTCCGCAATGGATTTTGCAGAACAGCTTCCATTTAAAAAGATACCGTTCATCTTGCAGTTGTTTACAGTATTCGACTGAATACTTCCGGTAACGCTGGAATTGTCGTGCAAGTTAATCCCATGCCAGCTGCAGTTTGAGACAATATTTTCGGAAATGCTGCCGACAACGCTGGACGTATCCAGGTGGATTCCGTTGTCACTGCAGTACTCGATGGTGTTTCCGTCAATTCCCTCCGTGACGAAGCTGTCCTGCTCCACGCAGATTCCGCCCCAGCCTGTACCGGAAATTTTATTTCCTGTAATATCCGTAATGATCGAGCTCTCGGTCACCCCGATTCCGTAGCGGGTGCAGTCCGCAATCTCGTTGTCCCTGATTGTAATATTCCGGGACTCTCCGCAGACATAAATGCCGTCCTGCCCGGACTCCTCGTCATTATCTGTGATTCGGTTGCCGGAAATAACGCTGTCCTGCACGTCCGTAAACTGGATGCCGTAACCCGGCGTCTCGATCTCATTGCCGATAACGTTGACATTGCTCACATAGTAGTTGTCTGCCGGAATCATATCCCGCGGCCCCGATCCGGTCGCCTGAACCGCTTCTGTCATGTTGACACCAAATACCTGAATCGCAACGTAATCATCCGCATATTTTTCCGGGTCAAGGAAAATATGGTTGCCGGAAATGATCGTGTCCGCATCGTGAACGAGAGGTTTTATCGCCGACACGGAGCCGTCAAAGGTCGTTGTGTTGATGGAATTCCTGGTAGGCTTAAAAGACTGAAATACAATTCCCGCCCCGCATTCTTCCACCCAGTTCCCCTTGATATTGCAGTTCTGGTAGTTCAGCGCGATAATACACTCGCCGTCCACATTTTTAAATTTGTTGTCACTGATGGTGATGTTCGTGTGGTACGTTCCGATCAGCATACTGTGAGTGCCGACGCCCCTTGGAACATTGCGGAACGTACATCCGGTAATCTCCACATTTTTCATCGGCGTTCCGTCCAGCACCACGTTTTTGAACGCGACTGTCGTACACGGAATGTCCAGCTGCAGCGCCTCCTTCTTTCCGTCGGAATCCGTCACTCTTGCCATATCCTTAAAGGTGCAGTCTTTGACAACAAATCCGTCGATGGCTGCCACCTCCATCTGATGCTTGCAGCCTCCGCCCGACAGGACGCTGCCCTCAAAGCGGACATTTGACGCATGGGCCATGCGCACGAGGGAAGAAGTGTTCGAATCATTGCCGTTCCACACGCCTCCGATCACCGTGACATTCTTTATCGTACCGTAGCCGGACGACTTCGCCGTGTCCATATTGACGGCCTTTGTTCCAAGCATCACCATATTGCCGCTTTTGCCGGTGTAGTTCATCGTAACGTCCGTCAGATCCAGGCAGACATTTCCGTACAGACGGATCGTTGAACTGAGCTCATACTCCCCGGCCGGAACCCTGATCGTGTAAATCGCGGAAGGATCTGCCTTTCTCGCATAGTCGACAGCCGATTTGATGGCCGGATAAATATCGTTATTCTCAGCGCCTGTGATCTCCAGCGTTCTGCCGTTCACATTAAAATACGACGCGGCGGACACTGCTGCTCTGCCGCTCCCCAGGCAGGCACACACAAGCAAAACAAACATTAAGCATTTCCCAAAGCATCTTATTCCCCTGTTCATTTGTGTCTTGTCCCCTTTTTATTTTTCTTCTATCATACTCCATTTCCGCGCAAAAATCCAGTGTCTGCCATTCTATTCAAAAAATATTAAGATTTCTGGATAAATCCGCCAAAAAAATCGCAGCCTCCGATATTGAAAGCTGCGATTTCATATTTCTGTGATGCCTACATTGCAACCACGCCGAGAATTCTGACACCCTGCTTCTGCGTCATGGCATCAATATTCTCCAGCGAGTCGAAGCGGCTCTTTCCAAGCTTTTCCACATACACAACGGCGCCCGTCTCGGTCATATTCTCGTAGGATCTCGCATCCCGCTCGATGGAGCCGCCGTAAGCCGCAGTGATGTTCTCTTTCTTTAATGCATCCACAAGCCAGCTGACAATGCCGCTCTCCGTCTCGGTCAGTCGGCAGGACGAAGTGAGATAGACGGATGTAACACCCTCTTTTCTGCACGTCACCTTCATGTTTGCTGCCAAAAGCTCCTTCTGCTCCTCCAGAGTAAGCTGATCCCGGTAGCGGAGTCTGTGCAAAAAACGGTCAATTCCGGCTCCGAAGCGCTTCTTTATATCCTGATAGCAGGAGAAATCCGCCATCAGATAATACTGGAAGCATCTCGTAATGTCCTCGTTGGTCTTTAATGTCGGCGCAAGCACATAGACCATCGCGATGCCGACTGCCGCCAGCATCATTCCGCCGATCAGCCCGAGAATCACGTATTTGACAAGGCCGCTCGAAAGAGGAACCTCGGTTATCACCGACTCGTCCTCCACCGGTGTCTCCTCCTCTGTCAGAGCAGTCGTCACACTGTTTCCGGTAAGACGCTCATAGGCCGACTTCTGGTCGTCCGTAAATGCGGCCAGCGTATTGTTCAGATTGTTCCTCGCGTTAATGAGATTTCCCTGAAGCCCCAGCCTGGAAGAGACGAGGGAGTGATCTATAATAACGCTGGAAATCATGTCGGTCTGCTTAATCTCGTGCTTGTCCATTTTTTCTGTGAGCCGGTCTGTGTACGCCATCAGACTGCGGTCCACCGCATCCGCCAGCTCCTTCGCGTCCTCCGCGGTGCTGCCGAGCACTCTCACCCGAAACATCGCGTAGGCCCGGTGGGTGCTGTCGTCAGATTCCACCCGAAAGGTGGTTGTACCGCCGTTTGTCGTAAAGCTTCCCTCCTGGTACGAGGAATCATCGTAGACACTGTTCCCGTCCTCGGCATAGATGAGCTCTCCCAGGGCCGTCTGGTCGATGTCCTCAAATGCTTTTGCCAGCTCTCCCGCACAGGCTCCGGAGCTGATATATGTCATATAAGACTGCTTTAACAGTCCCGCAAGGGAACCTGCATCCATCCCGTCCTCCGCCAGGTCCTCCTCATTCACCTGAATCATGTAATTTATAATATGTAACGTCTCATTGTAAGGGTCAATATTGATATAAACCGAATTCTTCTGATAGTCCAGATACATCTGCAGCTGCGAAGCGTACACCGCCGCGTTCTCTACCGCCGATATTTCCGCCGGCGTGAGATCCTGGTAGATGTTCGTCTCATCGCTGTCCTCCTCTTCGTCCGACGCCTGACTTGCCGCCGCCCGGTTGTTTGCGATATTTCTCTGCAGCTGGTAGACACCCCCCAGCACCGCAAACAGAAGCATGCCCGCAATCACGGTCCGCCAGCGGCTGCAAATATGCCATATCAAATCAATTAAGTTGATCTCCTGATACCTCTGTGGTGTGTTGTTCATTGTCTCTTACCATTCCCTCTCATCATAATCTCTCTGTTTTCTGGATGGAATATGTCGGAACCATCCGCTGTACCCACTGCCGGATGTCCTCCGGCTCATTCACGACATAATCTTTTAGCTTTTCCAGATCCTGGAGGAATTGCTCCTCGTCAATTTCAATCGGTTTGCCGATATGGATCATATGGTTCTCGGTATCCTGCAGTCCCTCCTCGTCCATGAGCATCTCCTCATAGAGCTTCTCGCCCGGTCTTAAGCCCGTAAACTCAATCCGGATGTCCTCCCCCGGCTTATGCCCCGACAGCAGTATCAGGTTGTTCGCCAGATCCAGTATCCGAACCGGTTCTCCCATATCCAGAACGAAAATCTCTCCGCCCTTCGCAAAGGCTCCCGCCTGCAGCACGAGGGATACGGCCTCCGGAATCGTCATGAAATAGCGGATAATATCCGGGTGCGTCACCGTCACCGGCCCTCCCGCCGCAATCTGTTTCTTAAAGAGGGGTATGACGGAGCCGTTGGAGCCGAGCACATTGCCGAATCGCACGGCCACAAACTCTGTATCCGACCGATTGTTGTAGGTCTGTATGATCATCTCACAGAGACGCTTTGTTGCGCCCATAATGTTTGTGGGATTGACTGCCTTGTCCGTTGAAATCATCACAAATTTCTTTACATGTGCCCGGTGGGAAGCCTCAACTACCTTCCAGGTGCCCAGCACGTTGTTTTTCACCGCCTCGTTCGGAGAATCCTCCATCAGCGGCACATGCTTGTGGGCCGCCGCGTGATAGACAATATCCGGCTTATAGAATTCGAATATGTCGTCCATGCGCCTGGTGTTCCGAACGGAAGCAATCAGCACAACCAGGTTGAGCCAGGGATATTTCTTTTTCAGCTCCTGCTGTACATCGTAAGCGTTATTTTCGTAAATGTCAACAATAACGAGCTGTTCCGGTTTATGCCCGTCTATCTGCCGCCACGGCCCGGAGCCGATGGAACCGCCTCCCCCCGTGACGAGCACCACCTTGCCCGACACGTACCCGAGAATGGAGTTTAAATCCACGCTGACAGGCTCCCTTCCCAGAAGGTCATTCACGTCCACCTCCTTCAACTTGGAGACGGACACATCCCCGTTGACCATCTGGTACATGCCGGGCAGACGCCGCAGCTCGCACCCCGTCTCCTTGCAGATCTCGACGATGCTCTTGATCTCCCGGGCGCTGGCGGAGGGCAGTGCAATCATGATGGCCTGCACCGCAAGCTCCTCACACACTTCCCGAATGTCGTCCCGGTTTCCGAGTACGCGGACTCCGTGAATATAGGTTCCTTTTTTAGACGGATTGTCGTCGATTATGCCGACGATGCGCATGCTGACCTCTTTGCTGTTGACAATCTCTTTGATCAGCGCGCTTCCCGCCGCGCCGGCCCCCACGATCAGCACCCGCTTTCTGTGGGTCCGGTCCACCAGGACATGCCCCTTTGCAATCCGGATCAGCCGGTAAAAATACCGCCCCAGCAGTGTGAACGCCAGCAGAAACATGCCGTAAAACAGGTGGTAGCTTCGCGGCAGCGGAACGCTGTCCGAGGTCTGATACAGTGCGAATATGCACCCCATATTTGCGACGCTGTCAATGATGCAGGCGGAAATAATATACAAAAGCTCCGTCGTGCTGGCATAGCTCCACAGGCTGCTGTACAGATGAAACAGTCCGAACACAAAAATCGTTATGATCTCGCTCACGATGATCGACTGAAACATCACCTGCGCATAGTTGTCCGGCACAAGACTCCAGCGAAAGTCAAACCGGGCGGACAGCGCGATAATGCACGCCAGCCCTACGGCCACAATATCGTAGCATAGCAAAAAGATTCTTCTTGTCCATAGCTTCATATCCATAATGTCTGTCACTCTTCTTTCGTCTTAATAATTCCAAAATGGCTGAACATCGGATACAGATAGCTTGCGCCGAAGGTCTCAAGCTTCTTTGGTCCCTTCACATAGCCGACTTCACCCATCACCCGCTTTGCGATGGCATACGCCATAAGCACGGTGGATTTCGTGATGGACTTGGATTTCTGCTTGCGGTCGATAAAAATCTCTCCGCCCGACACGGTGTACTGAAATTCCAGATTTTTGAAGGTCCGAAAGGGGTATCCGGCAAAGAGAACGATCGCCTCCCAGAGTGTCTCCTCGGAGCCGTTTTCCTGCAGTTTTTTCAGTATATCTGCTCTCTCAGCTTCCAGTCTTTCGTCTGTTTTATCGAATTGAATCATGTTTTTCACGTACCTGGCATTCCGGATTATTCTCGCCGGGTTGCCTGCCGCCACGGCGTTGTCCGTAATATCTTTTGTCACAACC
>CATJJD010000259.1 GCA_949740385.1 uncultured Lachnospiraceae bacterium | reverse complement strand
GGGGCTTACAGAGGTCCATGTAACCATAGGGGATCTGAGCTCGATATATTGTGCTATACAGCGGAATTCATCAACGTAAAAGATGAGGCTTCTGGAAGAAGTAGAAAAGCGTGGCGTTTTTTCAGGGGGAAGTATGCACTTTTTTAGGTACAGATGGGCTCCTGAGGGCAAAAGAGATGGACTATGAAAATGGTGTTTTCATCTTTCCGTTTTTCATAGCCCAAATCCTCACACCACCCGAACACAAAACCCCTCCCACACCCCCGCCACAACCTTCTCATCAAACCGATACTGTTCCACCCGGTCCGTCTCAAAGGAATACACGCTTGTTATCTGCTGATCCGGGTCGACGATCCAGTACTCCCGCACACCCGCTGTGCGGTACAGAAAGAGTTTTGTCATGTAATCCTTTGACCGGCTGTTCGGCGATACGATTTCGATAATCCAGTCCGGCGCGCCGTGGCAGCCTTTTTCGTCGAGCTTTGTGCGGTCGCATATGACGGAGATGTCCGGCTCTACATAAGTGCGGTCGTCATCTGTGAGAAAAACGGCAAACGGCGCGGCAAGCACCTCGCAGCTTCCGCCGTTTTTCTCTGTAAAAGCAGACAGTTCACGGGACAGCTTCATGCTGATTCTCTGATGAATTAAGCCCGGCGGTGCCATATCGTATATTTTTCCGTCGATCAGCTCTGCCCGTTTTCCGTCAGGCAGAGCGTATATATCGGCGGTTGTGTAACGGGTTTCTTCTTTTCTCAATTCATCCATGGTATTTCCCCCGGGGCGGATTATAAAAACAGCTGCAATTCCATTATAGCCCCCACCCGCAAAAATAGCAACGTCTGTTTCAGCCGCTTTCCCCTCCCCAGATCACCCCGCACCCGATCTTTTCCCCCGCCCCGCCCGCCGGCTGCGTCGTAAAATCGTCGGCCATCCGGTGAATGACGACGCTTTTTCCGATGATTTCAGGTATGGAAAAGCGGGTGTCGTAGAATGCCAGAAAGGCGTACCCCTGGTTTGCCATGAGGGGCAGCAGGTCTCCGGCGTGGTTGGGATGGGAGGCGTCTGTGGGGTTATAGTGGCTTCCGGTCTGGCCGAAGGGCGGTGTGCAGTCCCCGTTTTCGTGTATGTGCATGGCGAAAAAGCCGGTGGAGTCCGGCGCGCTGCCGTCCGGGAGTCCGAAGATCTGGGCCTTGATCAGGACGCCGGAGCAGGGTGCGGCAAAAAATTTTACGGTGCCGTTCAGCCGGGGATTTTTTTCGTTTCCGTTGACAAAGGCCGTGGCCTCGGGCTTTCCGCAGGCCAGTATGTCAGAAAAAATCGCTTCCGAAGTTATTTGAGTCATAGAGCAGGATTCTCCTGTAAAGCTTTCCCGTTATTTTATGCATTGTTTTGCCGTGTGTGCACTGCTGTGAAATCCTTTTTCCGTGCTGGTTGACAGGCTGGAAATTTTCTGGCAAGATCGTTATAGTTTTAAAAATATAACGATGGAGGATTTTTGCGATGAGACGAAACAGAAGAGCGGCGATGACCGCGGCAGTGCTGGTGGCTTCACTGCTGCTTGGAGCCTGCGGAAACGGGGATGCGGGGGCAGGGGACAAAGGGGCCAGAGAGCCGCTGCATACAGAGGTCGAAGGGACGGCTGAAACAGCCGGGACAGAGACTGAATCCGGCGAGGAGAACGCCGCGGGGATGGCTGAAAACACGGAGGCTGCCGATGCCGCGGCTGCAAACACCGCATACCCGGTCACCGTTGTGGATCAGCTGGGGAGAAATGTTGTGATTGAGAAGGAGCCGGAGACAATCGTCAGCGGATACTACATTTCCAGCAGCTTTTTCATTGCGCTGGGAATGAAGGACCGGCTTGTGGGCATTGAGGCGAAGGCGGACGTTCGGCCGATCTACGGGCTGGCGGCTCCGGAGCTTCTGAAGCTTCCGAACGTCGGCACGGCAAAGGAGTTCGACCTGGAGGGCTGCGCCGCACTGCAGCCAGACCTTGTGGTTGTTCCGGCGAAGCTGAAGGAGACGATTCCGGCGATGGAGGAGCTCGGCATGACGGTGATTGCGGTCAACCCGGAGGATCGGGCGCTGTACGCAGAGATGGCAGAGATCATCGGGACCGCGGTCAATACGAAAGAGCGGGCGAAAGCGCTTGTGGAGAGCACTGACGGGCAGCTTGCGGTGCTTTCGGAAAATCTGGCAGGGCAGGAGACGCCGCGGGTGTATCTCGCCGGGAACAGCTCCTTTTTGTCGACGGCCGGGGGCGCGATGTATCAGAACAGCCTGATCGGGCAGGCGGGGGGCGCGAACGTGGCCGCAGAGCTTTCGGACAGCTACTGGGCGGAAATTTCCTACGAGCAGCTGATCGCCTGGGATCCGGAGTACATTATCCTTGCGGCGGAAGCGGACTATACGGCGGAGACGGTTCTTTCGGACCCGCAGCTTGCGGAGTGTGCGGCGGTCAAAAACGGGCAGGTGTACCAGATACCGAACACGGTGGAGGCCTGGGATTCGCCGGTTCCGGGAAGCGCATTCGGGACGCTCTGGCTGGCGTCGGTGCTTCATCCCGACTGCTTTTCACCGGAGCAGTACCGGCAGGCGGCGACAGAATTTTATGAGGAATTTTATGGGTTCGCGCCGGCTCTTTAGACAGGGAGCGGCATGGTGGATTGCCTGCGCTGCCGTGCTTCTTTGCGCGGCCTTTGGGCTGTCGCTTTTTCTCGGGAAATATCCGCTTGGGCTGCAGGAGCTGCTGGCGGGGGATGAGCAGGCGCGGAAAGTGTTTTTGACGCTTCGGCTTCCCAGAACCTGTATGGCGGCAGCGGCGGGATTTGGCCTGGGCGCTGCCGGGCAGGTGTATCAGCTTGTGTTCCGCAATCCGCTGGCGTCGCCGGACGTTGTGGGGGTCTCCTCGGGGGCCAGCGCCGGGGCCGCATGCGCCATTCTCTTCTGGTCGTCGGCTCCCGGCATGGTGGCGGCCGGGGCCTTTGCGGGGGGCCTTTCTGCGGTGATTTTTGCGCTGGGGCTCTCGCAGCTTGCGGCGGGAAGAGGGCAGGCGACCATCGTTCTGGCGGGGGTTGCGGTGCACGCGATCGCCCAGACGCTTCTTATGCTTCTTAAGCTTGCGGCGGACCCGGAGCGGGAGCTGGCTTCTATCGAGTACTGGATTATGGGGAGCTTAAATGCGGTGACGCTCTCAAAAATCGGGGTCCCCCTTCTCATCTGCGGGCTGGGGCTTTCGGTTCTGATCGTCCTCTACCGCCAGGTGCTGCTTTTGTCCGTGGATCAGGAGGAGGCCAGGATGCTCGGCGTGCCGGTTTCCCGGATGCGGCTTCTGGTGCTTTTGTCGGCCACCCTTGTGGTGACTGCGGTGGTGAGCGTGACGGGGCTGATCAGCTTTACCGGCCTTCTGGCGCCCCACGCGGCGCGGCTTCTGACCGGGGAAAATACGGTGAAAACGCTGTGGCTTTCCGGAATCGTGGGCGGGCTTCTTCTTTGCGCCGCCGACATGCTGGCGCGCACTGTGGCGTCGGCGGAGCTTCCGGTCAGCATATTTACATCCCTTCTTGGAGCGCCGTTTCTCGTCTATCTGATGCTGGGAAAAGAGGGGCGCGTATGAGGCGGGATTTTTTTATGGTGGAGTCCCTTTTTGCGGAGTATGGGACGGGCTTTGGGTTAAAGGACATTTCCTTTACGGTGAGGGCGGGGGAGCTTGCGGTTCTGCTGGGGGGAAACGGCAGCGGAAAGACCACGCTGCTTCGGGCCGTCTGCCAGCAGATGCGGCATTCGGGCTTCTGCCGCCTTCTGCCGTCGGGAAAGGACGGCGCCGTGACATTCGAGGAGCAGTCCGTGCGAAGCCTTGCAAGGCTTGTGAGCTACATTCCCCAGAGAAGCGGCATCGCCGTCGGCATGACGGTAGAGGACGCGGTGCTTATGGGCTTTAACCCCTGGCTTGGGCTGTTTGAAAAGCCGGGCACAGAGCATATCAAACGGGCGGAGTCTGCCCTTTTTTCGCTGGGGCTGGAGGGGCTTTCGAAACGGGATTATCTGACGCTCAGCGAAGGGCAGAAGCAGCTTGTGATGCTTGCCCGCACGATCATTGAGGATTCGGGACTTCTGATTCTGGACGAGCCGGACAGCGCGCTGGATTTTGCGAACCGCTACGGGATTATGCAAAAGCTGAGCGGGCTTGTGCGGGGAAAGGAGCGGGCGGCGGTTCTGTCGCTCCACGATCCGATGCTGGCGCTGGCGTTTGCGGACGCCCTCATTCTCATAAAGGAGGGGCGCTGCATCGGCACGGTTCGCCCGGCGGAGGCGGATGTCTCTGCGACGGAGGCGGCCCTTCGGCAGATTTACGGGCCCATGCGGCTTCTGGCATTTGAGGAGGAGACGGGAAAAAGGCGGCTTGTCCCCGTGTGGGACGAAAAGGAGGAACGGGCTTGAAACCGGTGATGCGGGTTTTTTTGTACGATGACGAGGGAGAAAAATTTTTCGGGGAGGGGCCATGCCGTCTGCTGCACGGCGTGGAGCAGTACGGTTCCCTGAAAAAAGCGGCGGAGAGTATGGGCATGGCGTACACAAAGGCGCTGGCCATGATTAAGAGGGCGGAAAAGGAGCTGGGATTTTCGCTGACCGAGAAGATGATCGGCGGAAAGAGCGGCGGCGGAAGCTATCTGACGCCCGAGGCAAAGGAGTTTGTGAAAAAATATGAGAGCTATCGAGACGCCTGTTATCAGGCTGGCGCCGGCATCTATCGCGCGATCTTTCAAAAGCAGTGACCGGAGACATCTGCTGATCACCGGAAGCAGGGGGAGCGGAAAGAGCACGCTGGCGTCTGCGCTGGCCGGGTTTTTCGCGGAAGAGGGGCGGATGCCCGGTATTTCCACATACGCCGTGCCGGGTCGGGCGATTGTGCTGCAGGAGCTGTCCGGGAACCGTGCCCTTATCGGCCGCTATGAGAGGCCGCAGGAGGGCGGCGGCTGCGGGTGTATGCGGCCGGTCTGTGCGGGCCTGGAGGGCTTTGCGAGGGAGGCAATTTTGCGCTGCGGGGAACCGTGCCCGGACACGGATTGGGTGAGTGTTGACGAGCTGGGATATGTGGAGAGCGGCTGCGAGCCTTTCTGCGGGGCCGTGCGGTCACTTTTTGACCGAAAGCGGGTACTTGCAGTGCTCCGGAAGCAGCACACGCCGTTTCTCGACGAGCTGCGGGCGAGAGACGACGCGTATATTCTGGATCTGGACGAGCCGCTGCTTCCCTTCGGCGCCGTTATTATGGCTTCCGGGTACGGCAGAAGGTTCGGCGCAAACAAGCTTCTGGAAAAGGTCGGGGGAAAGACGTTGATCGAGCGGGCGCTGGATCAGACCGAAGGGATTTTTGCCCGCCGGGTGGTGGTGACCCGCTACGAGGAGATCGCGGCAATCTGCCGTGAACGGGATGCGGACTGTGTTCTCCACGATTTTCCGGAACGAAACGATACGGTGAGAATCGGGGTGGAGTATCTGCAGCACTGCTTCGGGGAGCAAAAGCAGCCTGCCGGCTATCTGTTCTGTCCGGCGGACCAGCCGCTTCTCACCCGGGAGACGTTAGAGACGCTGGCACTTTCGGCTTCGCGGCACGGTACGTCCGACGGAATTTTCCGGCTCGCGTATCAGGGCAGAGACGGTGCGCCGGTTCTCTTCGGCGGGGCCTACGGAAAGGAGCTTGTGTCGCTGCCGGAGAAAAAGGGCGGGTCCTTTCTGATAAAGCGGTATCCCGCGCGGGTATTTCGGGTGGAGGCGTCCGGGGAGTGGGAGATTGCGGATGTGGATACGCCGGAGGAGCTGGAGCGGATGCGGGGCCTGGCACATTTTGAACCGTAACTGAGCTGCAGGTTTTTGCAGGCTGTTAAAATGGGTTATTGTCGAAAACGGACAGATATGCTATAATCTCGCTATGGGAAACCACAGAGCCAAAGGCGGCTTTACCCCTCCTGTTTTTCGGAGGGTTCATTCGGCCCTCCAGACGAAAGAAAGGAGGGCGATGCAACGTATGTTACATATGCGGATTTAATCCAGTTTGGAATATTCATTGTCGCCCTTGTCAGTCTGTTTTATCAGATTTACAGGGAAAAAAAGAAATAGCCGCCACTACTGTCTGCCGCCCACTCATTCTGCCTTGAAAAATACAATTATAACCCCGCCTCTATCTTCTCTAAAAACTCATCCGAAAGATACTCCTCCATCTTCCTGAATGTATCCTT
>CATJJD010000258.1 GCA_949740385.1 uncultured Lachnospiraceae bacterium | reverse complement strand
GTCCAGCACCGGCAGTTACCTTAACTGTCCAAGTAACCTTGTTGTTCTCAAGCTTTACAGGTTCAGCAGTGAAATCCACAGCAGTAACAGCAGGAGAGCCGTTTTCGAAAGCACCAGTCTCATCCTTAGACTGCTCAATAACAGGGTAGAAGCCCTTATTCAAAGAAATTCTGAAAGTTGCGGCATTGTTAGAAACAACCTGATGGTCGTCACCCAGAATCTCGGCTCCGCCCAGGGCCATGATGGGAGTATTCTCAGGAACCAGCTGGAGTTCACCATTCATGGTCGCAGTAACAGTGATTGTAATCTTGTTGGTGACTGCATCTCCAGTTTTCCATACTCCATCATTGCCAGCCAGCTTACCCTTAATTGTGTAACTGCCGTCAGTCTCCAGCGCAGCAACAACCGTAGTCCCTGGAGTCACTGCACTATTTGTCGCTCTCCTGGCAGCGATTTGTGGTACATAACCATTTTCAACCAGAACATCCTCCATAACAAACTCGTTGTTGGGGTCTGCAAACACAACGCCTTTGGGAGTAAATGTATCACTAGGAAGCTTCACAAGCGCACTACCATTCCTAAATGCGACCTGTCGCATATTAACGGACTCAACTGTCAGAGCGATATTCTCACTGACGCCGGTGAGTGTAACAATCCAGGTATTAGGCTCACCGCTAGGCGTATACCGAACACCCACACCACTAGGCTTCGTCGCAGCCGTGATTGCAGGACCCTTGGGAGGGTTGCCTGCGGTCAGAGGAGTAGTGGGTTGATCGTTAATGGTAACTTTGAAGGTATAGGTAGAAGCGCTTGCAGGGTCAGCGTCCGCCCATTTCGCATGTACCCGGACATTCGTCTCATCGGCAGAGAAGAGAGACACCTGGGGTTTGCTAATGGTCTTAACCGTGACGGCCTCATTCGTGGTGATGTTGCTCAAAGTAACAGTCCACTGTGTCCGGTCACTGTTCCGGGGGACGTAGGTAACTTCTGCATTGGGAGAAACCACGCCTGTGATTCTAGGTTCACGGCCAGAGGTCACAGTGAGGTCGAAGGTAAATACGCCGTCAGCGGTGTTGGAAACGCTGCTCATAGCAGTAATATTTCTCTCGCCTGCATCCTGCTGAACTGTAACAGCGATGGAAGCATCCCGGATGCCGATGACGATAACCACCGGCTCAGTACCAACAGTGAGAGTGGCAGTTGCGCCAGCTTCGCTGCCGTTGATGGAGACAGAAACGCTCTTACCGGCAACTTCCTTTGCAGCAACCTCAATCACCTGACCGGCGCGGACATCCATACCAGCGGTATAAGCCTGACCGTCAACAGTGATGTCAGCGTAACGGCTCCAACCGGTGAGAGTGTTGTTGTTGTTATCCATAATCTGGACGTCAACAGTCTCCTCAGCGCCCACATAGGCCAAGGTAGCGTAAACGCTGCTCTCGCCGTTTTCATCCAGGTACGCCCAGGCGCGGAAAGCAATAATTTCTTTTGTCTCCGGTTCGTCTGAGTCTTCCTGCGGTTCAAAATTCATAATCTGAGCAATATCGTATGCAGTGCCATCCTCGTTGAAGATGCCCCGAATAAAGCTCTTCTCAATGTCGATGGTCTTGCCCTTGAGCTTGCTGATTACGACAAAACCATAAGTCAGGCCGTCGTCTCCGGCCCGGGCCGCCGATTTGGCGGTCCGAGCGGGAGTGGGGGTGAACCCGGCATCGTTACCGGTAGCGCCCATCTGGATATCCAGCGCAACGGCGGGATCATAGCCGGTGATGTCCCAGCTGGCGGTACCATTGCGGGTCGCACCTGTAACAGTGTTGACGCGGAGCTTGCTCTTGATTGTGCTGAAGGTTCCGTCTGCTGCAATGAGAGCGTTAATAATCTCATCGTCCGTCACGTTGATGACGTTGTTAACGGGGGTCTTCTTGCCCAAATCAATGTTGTGTGCCTCACCAAAGATACGCACGGTACCCTTCACGTCAACAGCGCCAACGGGAGGAGCGCCAACCGTATTAAGCACAACAGTCAGGGTCAGGTCAGCGCCATTCACGGTTACAGTGTTGTCGCCCGCCTTCAGGTCGCTGGAAGCGTCCACGGTGTACTTGGTGTCGTCCACTGTGAGGGTGAGGGTGTGGTCGCCGTTGGTCAGACCGGTGGTGGAACCGGTAACGGTAACGCCAGCGGGAGCAGCAGCG
>CATJJD010000257.1 GCA_949740385.1 uncultured Lachnospiraceae bacterium | reverse complement strand
TGCAATGTCGTCAGTTTTCTGCTGACGTGGGCTCTTGTGATAAAGATATATCCCATGCCATGGTTTGAAGTATTTAAAAAAGATAAGAAAGGGTAATTACGGATGGGAAAGTTATTGATCTCAAATAATGATAAATGGTTCAGAAAACTGAACAACATGTTTTCCTCACAGGGATTTGATTCCACATTTGAAACGAAAGATATAGCAGTCTATTCAAAGCTGTATGCAAAAAATGAAAACAGCCTGTGCAGAGGAGATAAGGCTGTGATGTGTGTCGGTTCATGGGCATATAAGGAAGAGGTCGGCAGAAAAGGACTTGAGCTGCTCTTTGAAGATGCGATAGAAAATGGTATGAGTATTAAAGAAATAAGAGCAAATATTGCTGGCACCTGTTGCTGCATGATAAAGCAGGGGGAGGTGGCGCATGTATTTGTTGATGAGACACATACTTATGCCATGTACTATTTTGCTTCTGAGAACGGTTTTATCATTACAAATACATACTATCATATTCAGAAATGTGCGGAGCGTACCATTGATAAGGAAATGATCAGACTGATCCTGGGAATTACAGGACTGTCGTCAGAGCGGACTCCTTTTACAGATATTAAAAGACTGATGCAGGATGAGGTTATAGAAGTCAATTTTTCATCTGGAGAGTTTTCGATTTCCAGTATTTCTCTGAACGACTACAGTTATGAGTTGTCTTCCAGGGAGGCGGTACTTGATGTTTTGGATACTGTTATAACGAAGATTTCAAAGGCACTGAATAAGAATGCGGAAAAGAAACTGATATTTGCTACCGGAGGTGCGGATTCACGGCTTAAGCTGGCACTGGAATTTCATAACGGGTATACGGCAGAAGACATTCGTCTGGCATATTGGGGGGGCGCTAATGTAATTACCAACGGTACCGCGAGCGACCGCATGGTAAATGAGATGCTGGCGAAGAAGACCGGCTGTGAAACCGCGTATATCGAGCTTACCGACAGTTTTGAAGATGCCATTGAATCAATGGATGCAGACGGTGCGGACAGATATGGGGAATATTTGAAAATATACGCACATGACAGAACATGGCTC
>CATJJD010000256.1 GCA_949740385.1 uncultured Lachnospiraceae bacterium | reverse complement strand
TGTATTACGGAAAGGTTTTTATGAAGCGCTACCGGGCCAGGCAGGAGGCGGTGTCGGATCTGGCGGATTTTGTGCAGGAGAGCTTTTCGGGAATCCGGGTGATCAAGGCCTTTGTCCGGGAGAAGGCTCAGCGCTATGCCTTTGAGCGTGAAAACCGGAAAAATCTTGAAAAAAATCTGGACATTGCAAGGCTGCAGTCCATTGTCATGCCCCTTCTGGACGTGATTATCGGCTGCTCCAGCCTTGTGACGCTCCTTTACGGCGGCTATCTGGCGGTGAACGGGCAGATCAGCCTGGGGCGTTTTGTGGCCTTCAACCAGTACATCGGCGTGCTGGTGTGGCCGATGCTGGCCTGCGGCGAGGCCGTCAACATGTTTTCCATGGGCGGCGCCTCCTTAAAGCGGGTGAAGGCTGTCTTTGACGAGGAGACCGAAATCCATGATCCGGAGGCAGCCGCTGCTCAAAGGAGGGCGGAAAATGAAATCAGAGGGCATATTGAGCTTAAGAACCTGACCTTTACGCATCAGGACAGCGACGTTCCGACGCTGCGGGGCATATCGCTCGACATTCCGGAGGGGACGACGCTGGCCATCGTCAGTAAGACCGGCGGGGGCAAGTCTACGCTTGTGAACCTGCTTTTGCATCTGTACAACACGAAGCCCGGCATGATTCTGATCGACGGGCGGGACATTAACGACATTCCTCTTAAGGAGCTGCGGGAGAATATCGCTTATGTGCCTCAGGACAATTTTCTGTTTTCCGACACGCTGCGGTCCAACATCGCCTTCGGCTCCGAGGGGGAGGATATGGAGGAGATCGTGGCGGCCACCAGGGCGGCCTGCATTCACGACAGCATTGCGGAGTTTCCCGACGGCTACGAGACGGTTGTGGGGGAGCGGGGCGTGACGCTCTCCGGCGGCCAGAAGCAGCGCAGTTCCATTGCCCGGGCGCTGATGAAAAACGCGCCGGTGCTCATTCTCGACGACGCGCTCTCCGCCGTGGACACGGACACGGAGGAGCACATTCTCGAAAATCTGAAGAAGAACCGGAAGGGCAGAACAACTCTGATTATCGCCCACCGGGTATCCACGATTCAGGGAGCGGACGTGATTGTCGTGCTCGAGGACGGCAGGGCGAAGGAGGTGGGCAGCCACGAGGAGCTGATTCGACTGGGCGGCAGCTACAGCGACATGGTGGATAAGCAGCAGCTTGAGGCGGCCCGGGGAGAGGCGGCACCTGCCGCGGACAAAAAGAGCGGAAGAGGAGGTGCATTATGAGACGGCTTCTTACTTATCTGAAACCGCATCTTTGGACGATGGCGGCGGCGACGTTTCTCGTGCTGGCAATCATTGTGGTGGAGCTGTACCGGCCCATTATTGTCGGAAATGCCATCGACGATTACATAAACAACCCTTCGCTTACGGCGGACGCGGCGTTTTTGGGGCTTCTTCAGGCAGGGGCCGCGTACTTTGCGATGATGCTTCTCGGCTTTTTGTTCAACGCGGCGGACACCTGGATGCTGCAGAAGATGGGACAAAAGATTATATACCGGATGCGGGAGGAGGTGTTCACCCACATTCACAGTCTCTCTCTCAGCTTTTTCAACACGACGCCGGTGGGCAAGCTTGTGACCCGGGTGTCCAACGACACGGAGGCCGTCAACGAGCTCTTCACCACGATACTTGTGAAGCTGTTTAAAAACATGGTCAAGATCATCGGCTATGCGGTTGTGATGGTGAGCATCAGCCCGGGGATGGCGCTGGTGTCATTTTCGCTGGTTCCGATTGTGGCAGGGCTTACGCTTTTCTTCCGGTATATGTCAAGGAAGGCCTACGAGATGACAAGGAACAAAATTACGGAGATCAACACGTTTTTGTCCGAGCATCTGTCGGGGATGAAGCTGATTCAGATTTTCGCAAGGGAGGAACAGAAGTACCGGGAATTTGAGAAGAAATCCAGGGAGCTGTATGCGGCCAACTGGAGAGAGGTTATGATCTTTGCCATTTTCCGCCCGATGATCTACATGCTCTCCATCGCGGCCATGGTGCTTGTGATCGGCACCGGAAGCCGGGCGGTGTTAAATCATACGCTCTCCATGGGGACGCTGTTTATCTTTATGACGTACATCAACAGCTTTTTTGAACCGATTCAGGAGCTGGCGGAGCAGTTCGGCACACTGCAGTCGTCTCTGGCCTCCGCGGGAAAGGTGTTCTCGATTCTCGACGAAAAGCCGCAGATTGTCAGTCCGAAAAATCCGACGCCGGTGCAGATACGGGGCCGCATTGAGTTCCGGCATGTGTGGTTTGCCTACGATGAGGCTCAGACGCCTGCAGAGCCGGAGTCCGGCGCGGCTTTTGCGCGGGATGAAAAGCAGAAGGAGCCGGACTATATTTTAAAGGACGTCAGCTTTGTGATCGAGCCGGGGGAGAAGATTGCCTTTGTGGGGGCCACGGGGGCAGGAAAGTCCACGATCTTAAATCTGATCGGCCGCTATTTTGACATCCAGCAGGGGGAGATTCTCATTGACGGCGTGGACATCCGAAATATTGATACGGATGTGCTGCGCACGGCCATCGGGCAGGTGCAGCAGGATGTGTTTATTTTTACCGGGGATATTAAAAACAATATTTCCCTGTACAACGAAGAGATCGGCATGGAGCAGATTCGTAAGGCCGCAGCCACGGTAAATGCGGACACGTTTATTGAGAAGATGCCGGGGGGCTTTGACGCGCCGGTGACGGAGCGGGGGAGCACGCTGTCCGCGGGACAGAGACAGCTTCTCTCCTTCGCCCGGACTCTCGTGTACGATCCGGTTATTCTCGTGCTGGACGAGGCCACCGCAAATATTGACACGGAGACAGAGAGCCTGATCACGAAGGCGCTTGCGGTTCTTATGGAGGGGCGCACGACCATCATGGTGGCGCACCGTCTGTCCACGATTCAGCACGCGGACAATATCATTGTGCTGGACCACGGGCAGATTGTGGAGAGCGGCACACATCAGGAGCTGCTTCTTAAGGACGGGGTGTACAAGAATCTGTATGAGCTGCAGCTTCTGGCGGAGTGACGGGAGAAAAACAAAAAGAACGCTTTCGGGAATCAGTCCCGGAGGCGTTCTTTTTTGTCATTTTTGAGGCAAATTATGCTGCGCACCGCATTTCCCGGCTAAAAAGGTTACCGTTTCATGCGAAGCCTGCGGTACATATTCAGATAATCTTTCAGAAGTTCAATTTCTTCTTTATCACCAGATTCAAATATTTCTACCATAGATTTGGGAAAGTTGAGTCCAGAATCAAGCGGAACTCCTCGGACAAGAAAATCTAACGAAACATCAAAAATATCACAAATATCTAACAGGCGCTCCAGCGAGTACATGGCGACGCCCCGCTCGCATTCACTGCAGTGTTTGACGGATACGTCCAGTTCAAATGCCAGGTCGTCCTGTTTCATTCCGGCAGCGTTGCGCAGCGCGCCGACCCGCTTGCCGATTGCGGTCTGTAAATCGATTAGTTTGGTCATGAAAATCCTCCTTTTCTTAATCATAAAAGCATTATAGATAAGCGAAATTGATACAGCAAAACTTGACAGGTTTAGGAAGTTGAACCAACGGTGAAATGTTTTTACCGGCAATTCCAGACTGTCTCTGTTATTTTAGGCAAAAATCAAGTTATTATAGGCATAAATGTAAGAATAATTTAAAATGAACATAATTAGTGTTATAAAATAAACCCAATAGGTTTATAATGGGTTGCAGGTACTGAAAAAGGTGCTGAACAAAGAAGGAGGATAAAGCTTATGAAACGAGACAGATTCTGGAAGAAGCTGTTGTCTCTCGGCCTTGCGGCTGCGATGACGGTTGCTTCCCTGACCGGACCGGGGTCAGCGACAAATCCGGTGGAGGTGAAGGCGGCGGAGAAGACCTCTCTTGCAGGTGCAAGGGTTGCGCTGGCGGGGGTCGACAATGTGACGGAGGACGGGAAAACGGAGTATAAACCCACATCGGTCACCGTAACGGTCTCTGTCGTGTCGGGAGGTGCCATCAGCCCGGGACCTGGAGAAGGTGACGGCGGCAGCAGCGGTGGGGGAGACAGCAGCACAACGTCACCTTCAGCGATTCAGGTTGCGGCCGATGACGCGGAAACGAAGAACATTGAAATTCCGGCAGCCAGTTTTGAAAGCGGAAAAGACGGGCTGAAGGTTGCGTTCTACCGCGGCGAAGCGGTGACCACTGACTTCATTAAGGCAGGAACCATCACGGTTAAGGTTGTCCCGGCCGATGCGAACAGCATCTACACGGGAGAGGCGCAGGCGGCTTACGAGATAAAGGCGGCCGACGGAACCGGAACCGTGGAGACGTCCGCTGCTCCGGCCATCACCGGAGAGGGGGATAAGACAGAGTTTACATCTTCTCTTAAGGTGACCATCACGGCGGCCGAGGGGGCAAAGATTTACTATACCACCGACGGAACCGATCCGACCGTGGAATCGACGCTCTACAAAGAGGCGATTACGCTGACCGCAAGTACGACGGTAAAGGCAATCGCCGTGGAAGAGGGAAAGAATGCGAGCGCGGTTGTCAGCAAAGCGTTTAAGAAGACTGCGGACGGCTCCACAGGCGGCTCTTCGGGCGGCTCCACAGGCGGCTCTTCGGGCGGCTCCACAGGCGGTTCCACAACGACGCCGACAACTCCGCCGGCCGGCTCCGACACCACGACAACCACAACGCCGGACGGAACAACGGTTGAGACAAAGACCGAGACAAAGGCGGACGGGACGAAGGTTGAGACCGTCACCGAGACAAAGGCGGCCGGCACCCAGACGGTAACCGTAAAGGAGACCGAGAAGAACGCATCCGGCAAGGAGGTTGCCGTTACGACGGAGACACAGAAGGATGCGGCCGGCAATGTGACGGGCGAGAAGAAGACAAGCGTTATTGCAAACGCTGCCAAAAACACAAGCGCAACCGTTACGGCCGTAAAGGACAGCAAGGGCAACGTGACAGGCGCGACCGCAGACGTGGAGAAGACCGGAAGACCACGAGGGTTACGATGAGCAGCAAGCTCAACATGAACAACGTATCCAAGATCACCTACAAGACGAGCAAGAAGTCGGTGGCGACGGTTGACAGGAACGGCAAGGTTAAGGCAAAGACGAAGGGAACCGTCACCGTAACGGCGAAGGTTACCTTAAAGAACGGCAAGACCAGGACCGTCAAGATGACAATCACAGTCAAATAGTTTACATTTGCATATCTCACCATTGGGGGCGGGCCATCTGGTCCGCTCCCAAAATTTATTCCGGCAGCGGATTCTTTTTTCAGGTAATTGCCATCCCCGCTGTTTTTTGTTACAATGAAGAAATGAAACAGCAAATACTAACCGGAAAGCAGTGCTGACCGGAAAGAGGAGGAGCTTATGTACAATGTA
>CATJJD010000255.1 GCA_949740385.1 uncultured Lachnospiraceae bacterium | reverse complement strand
TGTGGTTTCAGGAAAAACGCGAAAGATTGATATGCTGTTCTATCATATCCGTCTCAAATGTTATGTAGTAGTCGAATTGAAAGCAGTTTCCTTTGAACCGGAATTTGCCGGAAAATTAAACTTTTATGTGAATGCAGTGAACGAACTTATCCGGACTTCTGAAGAAAATCCTACGATAGGGTTGTTGATTTGCAAGGATAAAAATCAGACAGAAGTGCAATGGGCATTTCAGGGAATTCAGACGCCGATGGGTGTCGCTTCTTATGACAATATTAAACTGGAAGAGATTAAGAGGCAGCTTCCTACCGAGAAAGAGATTCAGCAGCGTATCGAATTAGCAGAAGAAGAATTTAACCGAAACAGAAAGAAACAGGAAAAACGGACACAAAAAATATGATAGACTTTGAATTTCTGATACACAAAAGTGAAGAACCTCACACCCACTCCGATGTGGAGGTGTTCTACGTGATGCAGGGGATGGCGGATTTTGCGCTGGAGGACAAAATGTACCATATGAACAAGGACGATTTTCTTGTGGTAAATGTGGACAAAAAGCACTCCTTTCAGGCGAAGAACGACTTTATCGCAGCCTGCCTGCACATTTCATATTCGAACCTGAGTAAAATGCTCAAGCAGAACTTCGTCTTTTTCTGGTGCAACACCGCCATCGAGGACAATGAGAGCACGGAGGAGCTGCGCAGCATTATCCGGAAAATTGTCGGCGAACAGTATGCGGACAGGGGGGAGGACGAGATTTATATCCAGAGCCTTTACTTCGAGTTTCTGCATGTTCTGACCCACGATTTTCTGCTGAACCGGGAGGACCGGCAGTACTCGGAAGAAGAACACAAGTTTGATGAGAGAAAGCACACAATTGTGGACTACATTCGTATGAACTACGATAAGCAGATCAGTCTGGGGGATCTGGCAAACAGGCTTTATCTGTCCACCGCGTATCTGTCCAAATATATCAAGAGGCAGTTCGGCATGAGCTTTGTGGACTATGTGAACAGTGTTCGTTTAGGCTACGCGGTGTCGCAGCTTCTGTACTCGGACAAATCCGTCGTGCGCATTGCGATGGACACCGGCTTTGCCAGCTCCGCCGCCTTAAACAAGGCGTTTCGGGAAAAATACGATATGACGCCGACGGTGTACCGCCAGCAGTGGAAGGACAAGGCGCGGAAAAATAAAAATACGGTGGAGGATGAGGCGGAGATTCAGAAGCGGCTGACGAGCTTTTTTCAGGAGAATCCGGTCAGCGCCCGGACGGACCGAAATCTCGACGACGAGGTAATCACCTTCAACCGGAGCGAGAAGCGGGTGCTGTACAAGAACTGGAACCGGATGATCAACATCGGCGGGGCGGCGGATCTGCTCAACTCGGAGATGCGGGCCCATGTGCTGAGACTTAAGGACGAGCTGCATTTTACCTATGTCCGGTTCTGGGATCTGTACGCCCCGGAGATGTTTCTGGACATCCACGAGAAAAATCATGACTACAATTTTTCCAAGCTGGACCGGGTTTTGGATTTCCTCGTGAAAAATAAGCTGAAGCCGTACATGGAGCTGCGGGTGAAGCCGAAGAAGATCATCAGCAATCCCCGCAAGGTGCTTATGCTCAACGAGATGGATGTCTTTTATGAGGACAACGCGGCCATCGCCCGCTTCAACCGGGCGCTGATTATTCACCTGATCAACCGCTACACGGCGGAGGAGGTGGAGACCTGGTACTTTGAGGTGTGGAAGACGGAGCTGGAGAAGTATCTGATGGAGACGAACATTGAGGATAAGAACAGCTCCATCTATATGTATCTGGACTGCTTTGAGACTATCGCCGGGGTGCTCCGGGAATATCTGCCGGATATTCAGATCGGCGGAGGCGGCTTTGCCCTGCGCTACGGGGAGGAGCATTTCAGGGAAATATTAAGGCTGTGGAAAGTGCGAAAGCAGCTTCCGAATTTTATCAGTATTTACAATTATCCCTACACGACGGGCAGTATTGACAGAGACCGGAACCAGACGATGGATGCGGACTTTATCAAGAAACATATGGAGGATGTGCTCACAGCCATGCGAAGCGAGGCGTTTCCGGAAATACCGCTGCATGTGTCGGAGTGGAGCTTTTCGGTGTCCAGCCGCAACATATTAAACGACCACTGTATGAAGGGGGCGTACCTTGTCAAGAATATGATCGACAGCATCGGCATGGCGGATATTATGGGCTACTGGGTGGGCTCCGATCTGTACGCAGATTACTACGACTCCAGGCTGCTCTTAAGCGGCAGCGGCGGGCTTCTGACGAAGGACGGCATTCCAAAGCCGGCATTTTACGCCTTCTCGTTTATGAACCGGCTGGGAAAATATCTGCGCAAGCGCGGGGAAAACTATATCATCACCGACAACGGGCAGGGCAACTGGCGCATCGTCTGCCACAACCTGAAAAATCTGAGCTACCACTACGGCCTTTTGTCGGAGGACGAGGTCATTCTGGCGGACCGGAACAATCTGTTTGTCAATCAGAAAAAGCGCTGCCTGCACTTTGCGCTGCCCGCCATCCGGGAGGGGAAGTACTTTCTGCGCAGCTACTCGGTGAACCAGAAGTGGGGCTGCATACAGGACGTGTGGGAGGAGATGATCGGCCCGGTGGAGCTTGGGCCGGAGGATCTGGAGTATCTGAGCCGCATCACGATTCCCCGCATGTCCATCACAAGAACCCGGTCCCAGGGCGGGCGGATCTGCTTTGACGTGGTGCTGGAGCCAAACGAGATTCAGTTTATTCATGTCAGCTATCAGCTGTGAGACGGATTGGGTTTGCGATGCGCAAACCGAATCCGTCACTCCGTCACATCATCCAGAAAAGCAAACACCGTCTCAAAATACAGCTCCGGTTCCTTCTCCATCGCCTGAGCGTGCCCGGCCCCGGAGATCAGAAGAAGCTCCTTTTTCCCGGCGGCCGCTTCGTAGAGCTCTTCGGCCATGGAGACCGGAATCATCTCATCCTCCTTCCCGTGTATAATCAAAATCGGGAGGGAGGTATTTTTTACCGCGTTTAAGGCGGAGGCGTCCTTTAGATCGTAGCCGCCCCGAAGCTGCAGCATCAGGTTCATGCTGTCCAGAAGCGGAAAGGAGGGAAGGCCGAACCAGTCCTTCATCTGCTTTTCGAACATGGACCAGGCGTCGGTGTAGGCGCAGTCGCTGACGGCGGCCTTCACCTGGGGAGGAAGCGGTTCGCCTGACATCATCAGGGCGCAGGCGGCTCCCATGGACTGGCCGTGGATGACAATCTGCGCGTCGGGGTCGCGCTTAAGGATCTCGTCCAGCCAGAGCCGGTTGTCGATGCGGTCCGTCCAGCCCATGCCGATGAAATCCCCCTCGCTCTCGCCGCTGCAGCGCATGTCGGGCACCAGTGCGCGGTAGCCCTGCTTTGCGTACTGACAGGCCAGGGGATAGAGCTCCTCCTTCCATCCGGTGTAGCCGTGGAGCAGAAGCACCCACCGGTGGCTGTCCTTTTCGCTTTCCTTTGGAGCGAACACGACGCCCTTTAAGAGGTAGCCGTCCTCCGTGGTGACGGAGACGGATTCGGACTCTGCGGTTTTTAACCATTCCGAGGTCTCGGTCAAAAGGGCGGTGCGGTTGTCCTTCACATCCTCAGTCTGCACAAGCGCTTCGATGCTGACCTCTGTCACGGTGTTGAAAACCTCCGTTTTTTCCATAAAGGAGGGAACAAAGGCGAGGCTCACCAGAAAGTAGCATACGGCCCAGTAGAGGAGAAAGAGCAGCAGGAGAAAGGCCAGTGCGGTCTTTCGTATTTTTTTGGAATTTTTTGGTTTTATATCTGTTTTTTCTGCAGTAATCATGGTATCATTCTATCATAAAAACGGTATCAGTGGAATGGCTGATTTCCGGCAGGACAAAAATTACAGGTACATTTTTGCTCTTTCTTTTTCAGGTGGAAAAAAAAGGTCTATTCTGATGGGTGTTTCGGATAACAAAGAGAGGGAATCTGCATCGGTTTTTATTTAAAATTGAGTACACAGGATATGTGAGAAGATCACGGATGATAGCATTACATGATACCATTAACAGAAAGCAGAAAAAGGAGCGGAAGAATTATGAAACTTGGTTTTGTAAGTGCAATTCTGGACACATGGAGCTATGAGGAGATGATGGACTTTGCATCTGCTCAGGGGTTTGCATGTGTGGAGGTGGCGTGCTGGCCGCAGGGAAAGGCGGAGCGCCGCTATGCGGGCGTGAGCCACATCGACGCGGAGCGCGTGCTGGAGGATGACGCCTATGCGGCGCACATCACGGACTATGCGAAGGAGAAGGGCGTGGAGATTTCCTCCCTCGCTTTTTATCCGAACACGATGGACGCGGATACGGAGAAGAGAAAGGCCAGCATTTCGCACCTTATGAACCTGATCCGCGCCAGCAAAAAGCTCGGCGTCAACATGGTGACTACCTTTATCGGACGGGACCAGACGAAAAACGTGGAGGAAAATCTTGAGCTGGTAAAAGAGGTGTGGCCTCCGATCATTAAGCTGGCGGAGGAGTGCGGCGTAAGGATCGGCATTGAGAACTGCCCGATGCTGTTTGGGCCGGATCAGTGGCCGGGCGGACAGAATCTGATGACGACACCTGCCATCTGGCGTAAGGTGTTTGAGATTCTTGACAGCGACATGCTTGGAATCAACTACGATCCTTCTCACTTTGTATGGCAGATGATCGACTACGTGAAGCCGATCTATGAATTTAAGGATAAGATTTTCCATGTGCACTACAAGGACATCAAGGTTTACCGCGACCGCTTAAACGACTGCGGCATCATGGCGTACCCGCTGGATTTCATGTCGCCGAAGCTTCCGGGTCTCGGCGATGTGGACTGGGGTAAATATGTATCCGCTCTCACCGACATCGGATACGACGGGTACACCTGCATCGAGATCGAGGATAAGGCCTTTGAGGGAACGAAGGAGAAGGTGGAGCAGTCCCTGATCCTGAGCAGGCGCTATCTGGAGCAGTTCGTTATTTAGAGGAGGATCAATATGGCAGGCAGACAGGTATTTAATCCGGAGGGATTTAAGAATATAGAAAAAGACGGCCGGACCGTCGGGTATGAATTTCAGTTCAAGGCGCAGTACTACCGCGGTGTGACGCTCTCCATCGTAAGAGACATAAAGGTGACCGTGGACGGAAATCAGGAGCCGGGGGAGAGCCTTCGCTTTACGGTGAACGGGGAGACCTTTACGCTGGATGAGATGAGCACGGTGGTGGACTCCGATTACCGCTGGGAGTTCGGTGAGTTTGCGACGGTGTCCGTTCTGCGGGACGGCGGGCTTGCCCCGGGAAGCCATCACATTGCGGCATACCAGAAGATCGTTCCGTCCTACATGCCGTTTCCGATGGAGATGACAAACGAGACGGACTTTGAGATTTGATGAGGAGGTTGCGACATGTACGATATTAAGAGAAGTGTTTCCCTGTACAGCTATCAGGACGAATACTACGATGGAAAACTGGATCTGGAGGGCTGTCTGCGGGAGACGGCAAAGACCGGCGCAACCGGCGTGGAGCTTCTGGCGGAGCAGATGATTAAGCGATTCCCGCTTCCGATCGAGACGCAGGAATTCCGGGATCAGTGGTTTGCGTGGCTGAAAGAATATAATCTGACGCCTTCCTGCTACGACGCGTTTCTGGAGAACCGCATTTACGGAAACCGCACGCTTAGCCTGGGCGAGCAGGTCAATATGATGAAGCGCGACATCCGCCTTGCGTCCATGCTGGGCTTTCACAATTTGCGCACGCTGGTTTCCACGCCGATGGACGTCATCGAGGGAAGCCTTGACTATGCGGCCGAGATGGACGTAAAGATCGGCCTTGAGGTGCACGCGCCCTTCTCCTTAAATTCCGGCTGGGCCGACGGCTATATGGAGATGATTCACCGCACCGGCACGAAGCATTTCGGCTTTATCCCGGACATGGGAATTTTCTGTAAAAACATTCCGAGCGTGCTGCGGGAGAAGGCGCAGCAGATGGGCGCGAAGGAAGAGTGCTTAAGGATTGTGGACGATGCCTATGCCCGGAGACTGGCGAAGGGCTTTGTGAAGATTAAGTACGATCTGGATCTGGGCAAAGCCAACATGGAGTACCGCATGGCAAACGGCATGAAGGAGATGATCGAGGCGGTGGAGAAGGCCGGAGGCGGCCCTGCCGACATGATGTACGCACAGACCTCCTTCACCTATTCCTGGTCCGAGCCGCAGGATATTATCGACAACATCGACTACATATTCCACACCCACGCAAAGTTCTATCATGTGAGCGAGGATTACGTGGAGACGGCTGTGGCGATTCCGGAGGTTGTGGAGGCCTTTAAGAAGGCAGGTTATCAGGGCTACCTGAGCTCCGAGTACGAGGGCGGCGAGCATCTGCGCTACTGGACGGAGGTGGACAGCATCGAGCAGGTGCGCAGACATCAGGAGGCAATGCGCATTGCCATCGAAGGGTAGGCTGCGGACAGGAAAGAGGAGAGTACAATGAACAAAATTCGTTTGGGAATCGTGGGCTTTGGCTTTATGGGCCACTGCGACGCGGACATGATGGCGACGTTCGACGAGATTGATCTGGTGGCGGTGGCGGACACGAATCCGGATCAGCTGACCGATGCGCCGAACGGCGTTGAGACTTACGGCAGCATGGACGAGATGCTGGAAAAGGCGGACATCAATGTGGTTATGATCTCTACGCCGAACCCGAGCCATCTGGAGATGGTGGAGAAGGCGGCTGCTGCCGGAAAGCATATTATCTGCGAGAAGCCGGCGGCGATGTCGGTGGAGCAGTTTGACCGGATGGTGGAAGTGACCGAAAAGGCCGGCGTGATCTTCACGGTGCACCAGCAGAGAAGGTGGGATAAGGACTTCCGGATTATGAAGGAGGTTTACGACAAAAGGATGGTGGGCGACATGTATGTGATCAAGTCGCAGCTCTACGGCGTGAACGGCAACATGCACGACTGGCATGTGTTCCCGGAGATGGGCGGCGGAATGCTCTACGACTGGGGCGTGCACCTGATCGACCAGATTCTGTGGATGGTGGATTCCGGGATCGACTCGCTCTATGCGGATCTGCGCAATGTCATCAACGAGAAGGTGGACGACTACTTTAACATTCTGATGAAATTTAAGAACGGCGTCACGGCGGAGATTGAGCTGGGCACCTACTATCTGACGCCGAAGCGGGCATGGTTTATCGGGGGCACGAAGGGCTCCGCAATGATCGACGGCTTTGCCGGAGAGGGAAAGATTGTCCGCACCGCCCACCTGCTGGAAAATGTGCCGGGCAAAATTACGATGACGGCCGCAGGGCCGACGAGAAGCTTCGGGCCGCCGGAGCCGGGACTTTTGCAGGAGGAGCCGCTGCCGGAGGTAAATGTGGATCACCGGAATTATTTTGAGCACTTCTTAAAGGCATTTAACGGCGAGGAGGAGATTATTGTTCTGCCGGAGCAGGTGAGAAGAGTGCTGTCGGTGATGGAGGCGGTGCGAATGTCAGCCAGAACCGGGGAAGCGGTTCGCTTTGAATAACAGCAGACACTTCATTTTACATAAATTATCAAAGAAAAGGAGACAATATCATGAGCAAAGTGAGAATTGCAATCGTTGGCTGCGGCGGTATCGCAAACCAGAAGCATATGCCTTCGATCAAGGCGCAGGGAGAGAAGGCAGAGATGGTGGCATTCTGCGACATCATCCCGGAGAGAGCCGAGAAGGCGTGTAAGGAGTACGGCGCAGAGGGCGCGAAGGTTTACACCGACTATAAGGAGATGCTGGCAGACACATCCGCAGAGTTCGATGTGGTTCATGTGTGCACGCCGAACGTGGCTCACTGCCCGATCACCGTGGCGGCATTCGAGGCCGGAAAGCATGTTATGTGTGAGAAGCCGATGGCGCACTGCACAGAGGATGCACAGAAGATGATCGACGCGTGGAAGAAGTCCGGAAAGAAATTCACAATCGGCTACCAGAACCGTTTCCGCGACGACACACAGACACTGCACGCTTCCTGTGAGGCGGGCGAGCTGGGCGAGGTTTACTTCGCAAAGGCACACGCTCTCAGAAGACGCGCCGTTCCGACCTGGGGCGTATTCCCGAACAAGGCTCTGCAGGGCGGCGGTCCGCTGATCGACATCGGAACCCACGCTCTCGACATCACACTGTGGATGATGGACAACTACGAGCCGGTATCCGTTTCCGGCCAGGTGTTCTACAAGCTGGGCCGCGACGAGCACGGTCCGGAGGGCAATGTGTTCGGTCCGTGGGACCCGAAGACCTTTGAGGTGGAGGATTCCGCGTTCGGTCTTGTGAAGATGAAGAACGGTGCCACCATCTACCTTGAGGCTTCCTGGGCGCTCAACGTGTTAAAGTCCATGGAGGCTTCCACAACACTCTGCGGAACAAAGGCGGGCGCTGAGATCCATCACGGCGGAAGCTATCCGAACGACGAGCTGATCTACAACACCGTAGAGCACAACCAGCTGATGGAGAAGATCATCTCCCCGGCAGGCGTGGTTGACTTCTTCGAGGGCGGCGCTGCGGCGGAGGCTGTCAGAGAGCAGGAGCAGTGGATCGACGCGATCTTAAACGACAAGGAGCCGCTTGTAAAGCCGGAGCAGGCATTAGTTGTCACGCAGATTCTTGAGGGTATTTACAGGTCTGCGGAGACCGGCAAGGAAGTGTTCTTCTAAAGAGCACCGGCAATAGAGACCAGGCAGAAGGCCTGAAGGAATATCCCCTGAGAGTACCGCGCGTAGTTTCAGGGGATGTTTTTGTGCGGCGGTGCAGCGCCGGAGATGCACGGGTAAAAAAATTACGGAGGCGTGGGATGAATCGGATTGGACTGGAGGTTAAGGTGGAACGTCTAAAGGACGTTGCCCCTCATTTTCATATGGAGGTGGAGCTTTTGTTTGTGCTGTCGGGGGAGACGGCGCTCACCCTGGGAGACGATACCTTTCTTATGACAAAGGACTCGGTCATTGTGGTAAACAGTGAAAAAAAGCACAGTCTGAGTGTGAGAAAGCCGGGGCTGCTCTGCCGGATCGGGATGGATTACCAGGTGATCAGCAGCTATCTGGGGAGCAGCCTGTTTCTCTTCTGGTGCAATTCCGTGGCGGAGCGGCAGCGGGAGTACGACAGGCTTCTGGAGCTTCTGAAGAAGCTTCTTGCCACGCGGCTGATGCACGGCGGCAGGGAGGATTTCGGGACGTATGCCTTGCACTGCCAGCTTCTGGACTTTCTGATTAAAAATTATCTGATCGACAGCAATGACGTCCGCTACCAGGAGAACCGGGATGAGGTCAGCGAGCGCATTCATCAGATTATGAGCTATGTGCAGAGCAATTACAGCAGAGAAATCACCTTAAACGAGCTGGCGGAGAAGCTGTATCTGTCAAACGCTTATCTGTCCCGGTTTTTTAAGAAAAATCTCGGGCTGAATTTTAAGGATTACATCAACAGCATCCGGCTCCACCACGCGCTGGACGACCTGCTTGCCACGGACCGGAACATGACGAGGATTGCGATGGACAACGGGTTTCCCAGCGTATCCCGGTTCAATCAGGTGTTTAAGGAGGCCTATGAGGTTTCGCCCCTCACTTACCGGGAGATGCATCTTGGCGAGCGGGAGCCCAATAAGGAGCAGACGTCGGAGAGCGATCCGGGTCTCATGGAGGAGCTGCAGGATTACATGCGGCGGGAACAGCCGCAGATGGAGGATATGAACGGTGTTTTGAAATCCTGTCAGACGGTGGATGTGACCAACTACCGCTATGCCCACAAGAACTGGAACCGGGCCATCAATATCGGGCCGCTCTCCGATCTGATGCAGGCGCAGGTACAGAGAGATATTCTGATGCTCCACGAGGGGCTGGGTTTTACCTACGTGCGGTTCTGGAATCTGTTCGACGATTTTATCTGTCAGGAGGGACAGCGTTACAATTTTGACCGGATCGACCGCAATATAGAATTTCTTCTGGGCAACCATATGAAGCCGTTTATTGTTCTCGGCGGAAAAGAGCGGGACATTATGAAATATTTCGGGAACAATGTCTATGAGGAGGACGTGCGGGAGGCGAATTTTCTGGAGATGCCGCAGGTGTGGCAGAGCCTGATGAAGCAGTTCTGCGCCCATCTTCTGGAGCATTTCGGCCGGGAGGAGGTGTCCACCTGGGTTTTTGAAATGCGAAAGCCCAAATCCTGGGACGTTTTTTACAATGAGACGACGGAGGAGAAATTTAAGAGCTGGTTTGAGACTGCCGTGCGCATGCTGAAGAAATATTTTCCCCAGATGCTGCTGGGAGGCTGCGAGTTTACTCCTACCTGGGACAAGAAGGCGGAGGAGGAGATCGCGGCGGTGTGCGACTTCTGGAAGAAAATCGGATATGAGCCGGACTTTGTGTCCATCGCAGTCTACCCTTACGAGGGCTTTGTGCCGAGCATGAACGAGGAATATCTGAGAGAGGATCTGCTGGCGGCGCGAAAGCTTTTTCGAAAATACGGCTTAGGTCATGTGCCGATTATGGCGACGGAGTGGAGCAATACGCTGTCCAACCGGAATGTGTATAATGACAGCTGCTACAAGGGCGCCTACATGATTCAGAATCTTACAATGAACATGGATATTGCGGACAAGATTATCTACTGGAACGGCTCGGACATTTTCGGGGAGTTTGCGGACACCTCGGATATTCTCTACGGCGGCGTTGGGCTGGTGAACAAAAACGGCATTCCGAAACCGTCATTTTTTGCCTTCTGGTTTCTGAAGGATCTGTACAAGTACCAGATCTGCTGCACGCGGAATTACTGCCTGACTACCGACGGCAACCACAATTACCGTCTGCTCTGCAACAATATGAAGCATCTGTCCTACAACTACTGCGCCGGACATGAGGAGACCTACCGGGTGGGACCGATGGAGTATGAGCAGTACTTTGAGGATAACAATGCCATAACGCTGAAGCTGCAGCTTAAGGGAGTTGCGCCCGGAGAGTACGAGATCCGCTCAAGACTGGTGAATAAGGAGTACGGGAGCATTCTGGATGAGCTGATCAGCTGGGACTGCGCCACATCTTTAAAGCGGGCGGATCTGGAGTACCTGAAACAGACCTGCCAGCCGAAGCTGTCGCTTGCCCGGCTGGTCTGTGACGGGGATCGGATGAATCTGGACGTCACGCTGGACGCCAATGCCTTTGAAATAATTGAGATATGCTATCAGATTGATCACGATCTGGAGTAGTGTCAGCCTACGATCTCGTAGATGCTGTCCGTACCGCCCTCATAGTAGGGGGCCATCCCCGGGATGTGTTTTGCGAAGGTGCTTCCCGCGCAGTGGGCCTCAAAATCGGACACATCCTCCCAGCGGGATACGAAGGTGACATGTTTTCTGTCCTCCGGCTGGATGAGAACATCCATGGCAAGGCAGCCCGCGTCGCAGCGGGCATCCGCCGCAAAGCTTCTGGCGAGGGGCAGGTACGCCTCCTGATTGTTTACGCTGTTTTTGATTATGACAAATACCATAGAACCGCTCCTTTCCGTTGCTGTCTGTTATTATAGCCGAAGACACGGGCGAAGGACAAAGGGGAAATTGACTTCTTTGGTCCCGCTGCGGACGAATCCGGCGGCGGGGCGGACGGTGAGGGCAAAACCGCACCGCTGTTATTTGACATCCGGCGGGATAGGAACCGGAGCGGAAAATCGGGGGTTTTCTGCGGCCGAAGGAGAATCGATCAGCCGTAAAGCGCTTTTGGCTCTTCAGGACAAATTGAAAGGTGTCTTTTTTGACCATATCGGGTCAGAGACCGCTTCGCAAGGCAAAAAAACCGTTTTACCTGTGAAAAAACAGGGTATGAAATATCCGGCGGATTTTTGTATGATTATTACAGTACAGGAGACAAAAAAGGAGCGGTGGACTATGAAGACATATGAGACAGAGATTGTTGTAATTGCAGCGGGGCCTGCGGGGCTGTGCGCGGCTGTGCAGGCGGCGGAGGACGGAGCGTCTGTCATCGTCTGCGAGAAAGCGCCCACGGTGGGCGGAGCGGCGAATATGGGGATGGGCCCCCTGGGCATCGGGACGAAATATCAGAAGCAGCAGATGATCGAGGTGTCGCTGGAGAAGGCCTTTACGATGTTTATGGAGTACACGCACTACAATGTGGATGCGCGGCTTGTGCGCAGATACTTCGGGCAGTCGGCGGAGACCATCGAGTGGCTGGAGGAGAAGGGCGTGGAGTTTGAGGGAGCTTACCGCTATTTTCCAAAATCCGAGGCAACCTGGCACATTGTAAAGAGCAACGCCGGGATCGGGCCGCGGGCGGCTTCTTTTATGAATAAGGCATTGTACGCCCAGGCAATGGAGCTTGGAGTGACCTTTCTTCTGGAGACGCCGGCTAAAAAGATTCTGATGGAGAACGGCAGGGTGTCCGGCGTGCTGGCAGCGGATCAAAACGGCGAGGAGGTAAGGATAAGCTGCAGGGCGGCCATCGTTGCCACCGGAGGAGCGGGCTGCAATCCGCAGATGATTAAGGAGGAGACCGGGCTGGAATTCGGCAAAACCGTGTTTAACTTTGCGATTCCGGGTATCACGGGTGACGGACTGCGGATGGCCTGGGAGGCGGGAGCGGACCGGCTTCCGGTTCGAATCGAGATGGCGGCCAGCATTGAGGGCGCAGACGAGCTTCCGGGCAGCGTGGCCAACATTTTCCAGCAGCCGAATCTGCTTGTCAACCGGCACGGAAAGCGGGTGATGAACGAGGAGCAGATGCAGAACGCCACCTATCTGTCCAACGTGGCGGCCCACCAGAAGGGAAAGGTGTGCTTTAGCATTGTGGACACCTCCATCGTGAAATATTACATGCGGAACGGCGTGGACAATGTGAGCCTTGTGCGCACGAATCCGGATGTGTCCGATTTCCTGGACGGAATAAAATATGCGAAGGAGCAGGGAAATACGTCTGTTTTCGAGGCGGATACGGTGGAGGAGCTGGCAGAAAAGATGGGAATTGACCCGGAGGCGCTGGCGGATACCGTAGACGAGTACAACGATTACTGCGGCAGCGTGGACGAGGAATTTTTTAAGGATAAGAAATATCTGAAGCCGCTGCGCAAAGGGCCTTACTACGGGGCCAGGGTGCGGCCGGGCGGATACGGAACGGTGGGCGGCATCCGCATCAACGAAAACTGCGAGGCCTGCGACAGCGAGTGCGAGCCGGTGCCGGGGCTTTACGCGGCGGGGGCGGACGCCTGCAACATCTACGACGACAGCTATATGTTCCTGCTGCCGGGCAATTCGATGGGGTTTGCGGTGAATACGGGGCGCATTGCCGGCATGAGCGCGGCGGAGTATGTGCAGGATTAGGCAGAAAAATACAATTTATGTTGCGCTATGGCAGCGTTTTCGGAAAAGTTTTTCGGGGACGCTGCCTCTGTTTTTATTGCGGAGGAAATTATAATGAAGGAAAACAATATTGCGGAAAAGTGGAGAATTACGGTTTCGGTGTTCTGCATTGCGCTGACGTTCGGCCTGAACATCACGGGGATTACGCCGGTGCTTGGGATGCTGAACGAAAAGTATGCCTATATGGGCACGAGCACGGTGCAGCTTCTGCAGACGCTGCCCTACGCGCTCCTCATGGCGGGCTCCCTGATACTCGGGTGGCTGACGACGAAAATCACGAAAAAGCGCCTGGTGACGGCCGGCATGATTCTTGTGGGTGTCTGCGGGATTCTGCCGCTCTTTAACGACAGCTTCGGGCTTTTGTTTGCGTCCAGGCTTCTGATCGGGTTTGGCTTCGGGCTTGTGGGGCCATTGAACACGGCGGTTATCGCGGATTTCTTTGACGAGGAGCACCGGGCCGGGCTGCTGGGCCTGCACGTTGTGGGCATGGGAATCGGGACGATGCTCGGCAATCTGCTGGGAGGTTTTTTCTCGGGCTTCGGCAGTCGGTGGTTTTTTCTTGTGTACGCCATCTCCTTTGTCGCGATGGCTGCGGTGCTTTTGTGCCTGCCGGAAACGCCGGTGGCCGTGCGGGAAAATGCGGGGGACATGAAGCTGAACCGCAGGGTTTACCTGATCGCCTTGACCGGCTTTGTGCACACGCTCTGTATCAATGTCTACAGCACGAACGTGGCCATCTATGTGCTGGAATACATCACGGACAACCCGGCGGTGACGGGCATTATCACGACGGTGAACGCGGCCTTTGCCCTTATGGTGGGGGCGATGTTCGGCAAAATCGCCGCGGTTCTGAAAAAATATACGCTTGGCTTTGCGATTCTTTCGGCCGCGGCCGGCTATGGGGTTCTGCTCTGGATTCCGGGCACTGCGGCTGTATACGCGGCCAGCGCGCTCTGCGGCGTCTCCTTAAGCTGCTTTAACGCAAGAGGCTCTTACCTGATCTCCATCTCCGTGGAAAACCGGGCGGTGGCGAAGGCAAGCGGGATGTTTGCGGTGATCGGCGGCATCGGCGGCCTGATCTCCCCGGTTTTTCTCGGCGCAGTCTCCGCCGGCATCTGGGGCGAAAATACGACGCTGGGGCAGTTTCGGCTGGCGTTTCTGGGGATGCTGCTGCTGGGGATTGGGACGGTGGTGTATGAGTGGAGGGTGAGGTGATGAGCGGGGGCTTGCAGTGGGCGCGGGGCCTGCCGGGAGCGGCCCCTGCCGCAGAAAGTTCGCAGGACATTTTCCCGTGAACCGGACAGACGCCGGAAAATTGTAATACCCCTTTCCTGCCGCCTGTGTTATACTGATCATACACGCGGGTGAGGCGGGCAGCCGGAAAGGAGCCAGGTATGGAGAGAAAGAAAAAGCTTCCCATCGGAATAGAAAATTTTGAGAATCTTCGTCGGGATGATTTTTACTACATTGATAAAACCGGATTTATACGGGAGCTTCTTGGCAGCTGGGGAGAGGTAAATCTGTTTACCCGCCCGAGGCGGTTCGGCAAATCACTGAACATGAGTATGCTGGAGCATTTCTTTTCGCCGAACGGGGATAAAAGTATTTTTGACGGACTGGAAATTGCGGAGGAGACGGCCCTCTGTGAGGAGTACATGGGGAAATATCCGGTTATCTCGGTATCCTTAAAGGGGATCGATGCCAGAAATTATGATATGGCATTTCAGATGGCGGTTCAGATTATCAGGAGA
>CATJJD010000254.1 GCA_949740385.1 uncultured Lachnospiraceae bacterium | reverse complement strand
TTCGAACCGGGCTTCATCCGGTCATTGAATTACCCTCCTCCAACAGAAATCACAGAGCTGCATCCGCCGCGGCGGAAGTCTGTGGGCATTTTCCGTTCTTATCATCCGAGCGCAAACACTTGTTCTGATCAGAGCGGAAAATGTGGCCCCGCTCATTGTCTGCCCCGGAAAACTATGTTATATTAAAAAAGAAATACGGAGAAAAAACAGTAACGGGGGAACATGGAATATGAAAACAGACCGTCTGATCGGGATTCTTTCCGTGCTGCTGCAGCGGGAAAAGGTTACGGCGCCGGAGCTTGCCAGGCAGTTTGAGGTATCCAGAAGAACCATTAACCGGGATATTGAGGCACTTTGCATCGCGGGCATCCCAATCCGCACGGTGCAGGGAGCGGGAGGCGGAATCTGCATCGAGGACGGCTACCGGATGGACCGGACGCTTCTTACGCCGAAGGACATGCAGATGATTCTGGCAGGGCTCCGCAGTCTCGACAGCGTCAGCGTCAGCCGTTACTGCAGCCGGCTGATGGAAAAGTTAAAAATCGGCTCGTCGGGCTTTGCCGGGGGAGAGGACTCCATTCGGATCGACCTCTCCTCCTGGTACCGTGGAGCCATCGCATCGAAAATAGAGCTGATCCAGGAGGCCGTGGAGGAGAGGCGGCATCTGACGTTTCGGTATTATGCGCCGGGCAGAGACAGCGTGCGGACCGTGGAGCCCTGCTATCTGATTTTTCAGTGGTCTTCCTGGTATCTGTGGGGATGGTGCGGCGAAAGACGGGATTTTCGCCTGTTCAAGCTGAACCGGATGGAGGAGCTTTTTATAGAAGAAACGGTGTTTGAGCCGAGGGAGCCTGTGGAGCCGGATCTGTCGGATCAGCGGATTTTTCCGGGAAATATCCGGGTAAAGGCGCTGTTTGACCCGGACGTGAAATGGCGGCTGGTGGAGGAATTCGGCACGGGCAGCTTTGCGGAGACAGGGGACGGGCGGCTGCTTTTTACCGGGGATTACACGAACCGGCAGCATCTTTTGAGCTGGCTTCTCTCCTTCGGCGATCAGGTGCTGGTGCTGGAGCCCGCCGATGTGAGGGCTGAGCTGATCGAAAAGGCCGCTGCAATGCTTGCGCGGTACAGACAGGCGTGACCGCCGCGATTTCCGAAAAAAGCGGTTGCTTCTTTTGACAATATCGGTATAATGAATAGTGTCGGCGGTTAAAGGCCGAAAATATGGAAATAATGAATACAGCAACGTAAATCAAAAGGAGGATTTCATATGAAGTATGTTTGTGATGTCTGCGGATGGGAGTACGACGAGGAGCAGGGATATCCGGACGGCGGAATTGCGCCGGGAACGAAGTGGGAGGATGTGCCGGCTGATTTCGAGTGCCCGCTGTGCTTCGTAGGCAAGGATCAGTTTTCACAGAATTAACAGGAGGCAGCGCAAGGCGGGAAGTGTCCATGGCAGACATTTCCCGTTTTGAACTGATTTGAAAAAATAGTTTGCGGATCATGTTTAGACCGGTGAAAAACGGGATATTCTCTTACTGTAAAGAAATTCTTATAAGTCGGGGGAGATGCCGTATGAGACATGATCGCGAGAAAATTAAGAGCCGGTACATAATTGCAGTATTTGCACTGCTTGCCCTGTGCGTCCGCCTGTGGAACGCGTCCGATGTCAGTCAGGAGGATATTGCGGAGAAAATTCTGCGCTTTCACATTCTTGCAAACAGCGACAGCAGCGAGGACCAGGCGGTGAAGAGAAAGGTGAGGGACGCGGTGGGAGCCTATATGGCGCCGTACCTGAAGGACGCGAAGGGACTTAAGCAGACGCGGGCGATTGTGGACGCGCACCTGGAGGACATTGTGCAGACGGCTGAGTCGGTGCTTGCGGAAAACGGATTTGGCTACGGCGCCACGGCGCAGCGGGAGCGGGTGGATTTTCCGGTGAAGACCTACGGCGACTACACCTTCCCGGCGGGGGAGTACGAGGCGCTTGAGATCACGCTGGGCGAGGGCGGCGGACACAACTGGTGGTGCGTGCTCTATCCGAACATGTGCTTTCAGGGAACCATCTACGAGGTTGTCACGGAGGATGCGGACGCAGCGCTGCGGGAGGTACTCACGCCGGAGGAGTACGCCGGGGTGTTCAACTCGGGGAATTTCGAGGTTCGTTTTCGGTTTCTCGATTTTTTCAGGGGAAAATGACAGGAAAGCTGAGTAAGGAGCGGGTATGACGAAAGATGTGATATTGAAGGTACAGGGACTGCAGGTGCTGCAGGGCGATGCGGGCGAGGTGATTGAGGTGATCAGTCCGGGAGAATACTATTTCCGAAACGGCAAGCACTATTTTCTCTACGATGAGGTGATGGAGGGAGTCGACTCCGTCACGAAAAATGTCATCAAGGTGAAGGATGACTACATGGAGCTCACGAAGAAGGGGGCGGTCAATGTCCATATGGTTTTTGAGCGGGATAAACAGAATATTTCCTATTATTATACACCCTACGGGAGTCTCCAGATCGGCGTGGACGCCGGGCGCGTTCTTCTGCAGGCGTCGGAGAATGAGATCGCAGTCGAGGTGCTCTATGACCTGGACATCAACAGCGAGCACATTGCAAACTGCAGAATCCGCATGACGGCAGTTCCAAAGGGAAGCGAGGATTTCACGCTGCTGTCCTGACCGGCAAAAAAATAAGCAGGAGAACGGCTGCTCCTGCTTATCCACTGTACGCTGCTTATTTCTTTTTTGACTTTTTCGGCTCTTTCGTCTTTGATTCTTTTTCCGCCTTCAGCTGTGCGCTGGCTTCGGAATATTTTGCCTGCAGCCTTGCACGCAGTCCCTTCTTTTTCTTCTCCGGCTTCTCAAGAGGACCGCGCAGTCCCCGGACGGCGGTTATGTAGAGCCCGCTGACGGTAGCCTTTACTTCCTTTTTCAACGGAATTTCGTCAAAGATCTGCTCGTCCGCGATGAGGGACATGATGCGGGGCCCGATCTTGGCCTTGACGATCGGCAGCTTCGAGCGGCGCATAAGCTTCGGCGTCTGTTCCACGACCTGCTGCGGCAGGCCGGCCTCATTCATCCGCATTCGCTTCTTGTCGATGATGAGCATCGTTACGGTCTGTGCCGCTGCTGCAATCTGCTCGTCCTGTTCCGCCTTTTTCTTTTGCGCCCGTTTGCCAAGAAAATACAGAACGACCATTGCAACCAGAAGTACTATTGCAACTACTAGCAATACAATTCCAAATGGTTTCACGCTGGTTCCTCCAATTCATATTTGCTGTCATTCCAGAACCCATTGTAGCAAATATTCGGGCAAAAATCAACGTGGAGATAGATATTATTGTATTTTTCAAAAAACTGTGGTATGTTAAATAAGTTAAGTTGTATCCAATGGATACAAGGGAAGAGAGGATTTGTATAAAATTATGAGTATTATGAGTAAGAAAAGCATAGCTGCGCTTGCCGTGGGGCTTGCGCTCGGGCTTTCGGCCTGCGGCGGGGCAGAGGGCGACACGCAGGCCGAAACGCAGACACAGGCGCAGGAGACGCTCACATACGAGGGGGAGCGCAGCGCACAGATGGATATTGATCTGGAAAAACAGATACAGTCGCTCTCGGAGTACAGCGGCATACCGGTGACGATCACCGGGAATTACGACGTGACGGACGAGAATGTTGAGAGCACGCTGCTGCAGCTCCTGGGCTATATGGGGGCTGGCACCACGGAGGTGACGGACCGGGACGTGGTGGAGGAGGGCGACTACGTTATGATCGACTACACCGGCTATAAGGACGATGTGGCCTTTGAGGGCGGTGCGGCAGAGGACGTGCTGATGGACCCGGTGAACAACGTGGTTGCGACGACGCAGATGCCTTACATTGACGGCTTCTGCAAGGATCTGATCGGCTCAAAGGTGGGGGACGTGCTGCGGACGGACGTGACGTTTCCGGAGGACTACAACAATCCCGATCTTGCGGGTGCGCCGGCGGTGTTTGAGATTACTGTAAAGGGGATATACCGTCCGGTGACATTTGAGACGCTCACGGACGACGCCGTGGCGGCGGCCTTTTCGGCGGACGGAATCACTACGAAGGACGGGCTGGTGGAGTATGTGCGCTCCATGCTGACAAGCCAGATGGCCTCCTACCGGTCCCAGGCCTCCGTCAGTGCGGTGCAGGCCTATATTCTGGAGCACAGCGAGGTGGAGATTCCGGAGGCGTACATGCAGGCCCGCATGGACGAGCTGGAGTACAGCACCGCAAAGGACAACTGCAGGGATGGCCAGACGCTCTCGGAGTTTCTGGAGGAAAACGGCACGACGCTTGAGGCGGAGCGGGAAAACTGGAAGAGCTCCCTCTCCCAGCAGATTAAGGTGGAATTTCTTTTCGGCCGGATTGCCGATCTGGAAAACATCGAGGTGGACGAGGAGGATTTCCAGCAGTTTATCAACTACATTATCCAGTCCGACGGCGGGAGCTTTTCTGCGGCGGAGGATGTCTATGAGTACTACGGCATCGGAAATAAAGAGGACGGAGAGAAGGCGCTTAAGCAGCTGTACCGGGTGAATCAGGCGGTAGGCTTTGTGGTGGATCACGCTGAGGTGACGGTTGAAAACGATGCAAAGAATGCCGGCGGCGGGGAGACTGACAGCACGCAGGGCGAGTAGGCAGCAGATTTGCTGAAACGAGGAAAATGTTTGTTAAGCTATAAGAAGGAGGTTTTATCATGGAACTGGTCAGTATTCGCGAGATATTCCGCAGCACGAAAAAGTATGAGAACCAGACGGTTACAGTGGGCGGCTGGGTCAGGAGCAACCGCAATTCCAAAAACTTCGGATTTATCGTTTTGAACGACGGGACGTTTTTTGAGCCGATTCAGGTTGTGTATGGAGATAAGCTGGACAATTACGATGTGGTTGGCAAAATCAACGTGGGCGCCGCCGTGATTGTGAAGGGACAGCTTGTCCTGACACCGGAGGCAAAGCAGCCCTTTGAGATTCAGGCAAAAGAAGTGACCGTGGAGGGGCCGTCCACGCCGGACTACCCGCTCCAGAAAAAGCGCCACACATTTGAGTATCTGCGCACCATCTCCCACCTGCGCCCGCGGACGAACACATTTGAGGCGGTATTCCGCGTCCGCTCCCTGTGCGCCTATGCAATTCACCGGTTTTTCCAGGAGCGGGATTTCGTGTACGTGCACACGCCGATTATCACCGGCAGCGACTGCGAGGGAGCCGGGGAGATGTTCCAGGTGACGACGATGAACCTGAACAATCTGCCGAGGGATGCGCAAAACGGCATTGATTTTGGCCGGGATTTCTTCGGAAAACCGACGAACCTCACCGTGTCCGGGCAGCTCAACGGGGAGGCATACGCCATGGCCTTTAAGAATATATACACCTTCGGGCCGACATTTCGGGCGGAGAATTCCAACACGACGCGCCATGCGGCGGAGTTCTGGATGATCGAGCCGGAGATTGCCTTTGCGGATCTTGAGGACAACATGATGCTGGCGGAGAGCATGCTCAAGTATATTATCCGCTATGTGATGGAGCACGCGCCGGAGGAGATGGCATTTTTCAACAGCTTTGTGGACAAGGGACTTCTGGAGCGGCTGGAAAATGTGGCAAACAGCGATTTTGCCAGAGTGACCTACACGGAGGCCGTGGATATTCTCTCGAAGAACAACGACGCTTTCGACTACAGGGTTTCCTGGGGCTGCGATCTGCAGACCGAGCACGAGCGCTATCTCACCGAGCAGGTGTTTAAGCGCCCGGTATTTGTGACGGACTACCCGAAGGAGATCAAGGCATTTTATATGAAGCTGAACGACGACAAAAAGACGGTTGCGGCGGTTGACTGTCTTGTGCCCGGCATCGGCGAGATTATCGGGGGAAGCCAGAGGGAGGATAATTATGATACGCTGATGGCGCGCATCCGGGAGCTTGGCTTAAACGAGGAGGACTACGGCTTTTATCTGGATCTGCGCAGATACGGCAGCGCACGCCACGCGGGCTTTGGCCTGGGCTTTGAGCGGTGCGTGATGTACCTGACCGGCATGGCAAATATCCGCGATGTGATTCCGTTCCCGCGGACGGTGGGCAACTGCGATCTGTAAGCCTCTCTGGGCCGCCCGACAGGAAACGGGCAGGAATAGCCTGCGTTTTTTTCGCATAGGATATAGAGAATTCAGGGATATGGGAAATTTCCATGCGGAGAACGGCTATGAGTGAAGTGAGAATGGGATCGGAGACGATGGAGCAAAGGGAAGAGCCGGGCGGGCAGCCGGGGAAGAAGCGAAGATCGGCAAGGACTGCCGCCGGGTTTGTTCTGGCGCTGTTTCTGACATGCGCGGCTGCGGCGGGGCTTCTCCTGCTTTTGGCGTGGGTGTCCTACGAGATGCGCTTTTCGGCCGAGGTGGTGAGGACCGGGATCATGGGGCTGTATGTCCTGCCGTGTCTGTTCGGCGGCCGCATATTGAAGGGACTTCGGATGAAGCCTGCGCCGCTGTGGGGGACGGTGGTCGGAATCGCGTTTTACGGAGTGCTGTTTGCCCTCTCCTTTGTTCAGGCGGGATTAAAGACCGAGTTTACCGTCGGGCTTCTTGCGCCGGTTTTGTGTGCAGCGGGAGGGCTTCTCGGCAGTCTGATGGGAAAAAAGCCCCAAAAATCGTAGTTTCCGGCCCTTTTTTCAATAAAAAAGCTTTGCATATTGAAAAGGCTGTGTTATAATCGGAATAATCATGGACTATTTTAGAGACAAAGGAGAGCAAATTATGAAGCATGTAAAGACCTTAAATACAAAGAAGTTACAGAGCACTGTCAAAAAGGGCGGCTGCGGCGAGTGCCAGACTTCCTGCCAGTCTGCCTGCAAGACTTCCTGCACGGTAGGAAACCAGAGGTGTGAGAACCGCTAGTCGCTGACTGTCGGTACGGCCCTTGCCCTGCGAGGCGGTAGAGTCCGGGCAGGGGCTGTTTTGTATCATGACCGTGTACGTGGTGCGCGGTCGTTATTGTCTGTACAAAAATTCTGTATTTCAGAAATGATTGAAAAAGAGAGAGGAATATTATAGTGGTTCATCAGTTTAAGAACAACGGCTATGATATTGTCCTGGATGTCAACTCGGGTGCAATCCATGTGGTGGATGATGTGACGTTCGATGTGATTGCATTGTTTGAATCGCACACAGAGGAAGAAATCGTTTCCGCCCTGTCAGACCGGTACGATCCGGCGGAGATTGCGGAGGCGATCGGGGAAGTGACCGCACTTCGGGACAATGAGGAGCTGTTCACGGAGGATGTGTACGAGCATCATATAACGGATTTCAAAAAGCGTCCGACCGTGGTGAAGGCTTTGTGTCTGCATATTGCGCATGATTGTAACCTTGCCTGCAAATACTGTTTTGCAGAGGAGGGGGAATATCATGGAAGAAGAGCGCTCATGGATTATGAGACCGGCAGAAGGGCGCTGGATTTTCTTATTGAAAATTCCGGGAACCGGAAGAACCTGGAGGTGGATTTCTTCGGCGGAGAGCCGCTCATGAATTTTGACGTGGTCAGGAGGCTTGTGGCATACGGCAGAGAGCAGGAGAAAAAGAGGGACAAGCATTTTCGTTTTACCCAGACGGCCAACGGCGTGCTTGTCGACGAGGCGGTTATGGAGTTTGCCAACCGCGAGATGGACAATGTGGTTTTGAGCATTGACGGCCGCAGGGAGGTTCACGACAGGATGCGTCCGTTCCGGAAGGGCCAGGGCAGCTACGATCTGATCGTGCCGAAATTTTTGAAGCTTGCCGACAGCCGGGGGCAGGAGCGCTACTATGTGAGAGGAACCTTCACGCATTACAATACCGATTTTTCCGCGGATGTGCTGCACCTTGCGGATCTTGGCTTCCGGCAGATTTCCGTTGAGCCGGTGGTTGCGCAGCCAACGGATGATTACGCGATTACGGAGGAGGATCTGCCGGTGCTCTTCGACGAGTACGACAGGCTTGCGGCCAATATGGTGAAGCGGGAGCGGGAAGGCAATGCGTTTCATTTTTTTCATTTTATGATTGATCTCGAGGGCGGACCCTGTGTGTACAAGCGTCTGTCCGGGTGCGGTTCCGGTACGGAATATCTTGCGGTGACGCCGTGGGGCGATCTGTACCCGTGCCATCAGTTTGTGGGAAATGAGGATTTTCTGATGGGGAACGTGTGGGACGGAGTCGTGAAGGAGTCGCTTCGGGATGAATTTAAGTGCTGCAATGTCTATGCGAAGGAAAAATGCCGCGACTGCTTTGCCAGGTTCTACTGCAGCGGCGGCTGTGCCGCGAACTCGTACAATTTTCACGGGAGTATTACGGATGCCTATGACATTGGCTGTGAGCTCCAGAGAAAGCGTGTTGAGTGCGCGATTATGATTAAGGCCGCGGAGGCGGAGCTTTCGGGCATTGCAGGTGCAGAAATTGTAGAAGAGGAAGGAAACAATGATGAAGAAAAGTAAGGGCGTCGTTATTATCGCTGTAATCCTTGTCTGTCTGATCGGCCTTGGGTACTACACTTCAACGATAATGTCAGCGACAAGCGTTAGTCAGGCGGAGACGGACAATAAAGTGGAGTCCAGCGGTATCAGACTTGGTCTGGATCTGTCCGGCGGTGTGTCGATCACGTATCAGATCGTCGACGAGAATCCGTCTCAGGAGGATCTGAATGATACACTGGCAAAGCTGGAGGAGCGTGCCGAGAGCTACAGCACCGAGTACTCCGTGTATCCGGTGGGGGATGACCGCATCACGGTTGAGATTCCGGGTGTCTATGACGCCAACGCCGTGCTGCAGGATCTGGGAAGCCCGGGAACGCTGTATTTTATTAAGCACTATGACAGCGAGGGCAATGAGAACTACAGCTATGACAGCGCTTCGGGCGGCTATGTGCTCAACGGGGACATTGCGGCGCTGCTGGAGAACGGCTCGATTATTCTTGACGGAAGCGACGTTCACGCGGCTTCCGCGGGCTATCAGAACGACCGGAATCTGAATACCAGCGAGCCGGTTGTGCAGCTGAGCTTCAACGATGAGGCGGCAGCGGTGTGGGCGCAGGCGACGGAGGAGGCGTACAACAATTCGCAGGACTCCATCGGCGTTTACTATGACGATCATTTTATCAGCGTGCCGAGTGTCAGCGCGGTGATTTCCGACGGAAACTGCGTGATTAACGGTATGGAGAATTTTGAGGCGGCGGAGCAGCTTGCGACCTTTATCCGCGTCGGAGCCATCAACCTGGAGCTCGCCGAACTGGAGTCCTCCGTTGTGGGAGCTTCCCTCGGAGGAAAGGCGCTCACGTCCAGCGTGAAGGCGGCGATGATCGGACTGATTATCGTTATGATCTATATGATCGTTTTCTACGGTCTCTCCGGCGTTGTGGCGTCTGTCGGCCTTGGAACCTACACGACCGTTGTGGTGGCGTTAATCTACCTGTTTGAGATTACGCTGACGCTTCCGGGTATCGCCGGCGTGATTCTCGGTATCGGTATGGCGGTGGATGAAAACGTCATTATTATCTCCCGTATCCGCGAGGAGATTGCAGCCGGAAAAAGCGTTCTCACTTCCATTAAGGAGGGATATAAAAAGGCGCTGTCCGCGATTGTGGACGGAAATGTGACGACCTTTATTGCGGCGCTCGTGCTTATGTGGCTTGGAACCGGAACGGTCAGAGGCTTTGCGTACACGCTGATGATCTCGATTCTTGTGTCGGCGTTTACGGCGCTTGTGGTTTCCAGATTTCTCAATCTGGCGCTCTATGGGGTGGGCTTCCAGAGTGAGAAGCTTTACGGCCGCGCGAAGGAGCGTAAGACGATTGACTTTATGAAGCACCGCGTAAAGTGGTTTATTGTCTCGATTGTCGTGATCGTTGCAGGCTTTGTCGGTATGGCGGCTTATGGTGCGTCGGGGCAGCGTTCCCTCAACTTCAGTCTGGAATTTGTGGGCGGTACTTCGATTTCTGCGGATTTCGGGGTAGATTACACGGTTGAGGAAGTGGAGGAGACGATTGTGCCGGAGGTTGCGGCTGTGATCGGTGACAATGCCATTCAGGCCAGCACCGTCTCCGGCAGCAATGTGGTGACAATCAAGATGAAGACGCTGACGCTTGAGGAGCGCGATGCGGTGGAGGCGATGCTTGTGGAGAAGTTTGCGGTGGATACCTCCACAATGGAGAGCCAGAGCATCGGCTCGACAATCAGCGGTGAGATGCGTAAAAATGCGGTTCTTGCGGTTATTGTGGCATGTATCTTTATGCTGTTTTACATCTGGTTCCGGTTTAAGGATCTGCGCCTTGCGGGCAGCTCGATTCTTGCGCTGGTTCACGATGTGCTTGTGATGCTGACGGCGTATGCGCTGATCCGCATCTCGGTGGGCAACACGTTTATTGCCTGTATGCTCACGATTGTCGGATACTCCATCAACGATACGATCGTTATCTTTGACCGTATCCGCGAGAACATGCACAGCATGAAGAAGCAGACGCCGGAGACGCTGGCGGAGGTGGCAAACAGATCGCTGACACAGACGCTCTCCCGCTCCATCAGTACGTCCGTCACGACAATTATTATGGTGCTGCTTCTGTTTATCATGGGCGTGCCTTCGATCCGCGAGTTTTCACTGCCGCTTATTGTGGGTCTGATCAGCGGAACGTACTCGTCGATCTTTATTGCGGCGAGCCTGTGGTATGTGATGAAGCTGCATGTCGGAAAGGACAGGCTGGTGAAGAAATAAGACAGGCTGGTGATCTTTTATGATACGGGGCTGCGGAGAGATCCGCAGCCCTGTTTTATTTATGGCGAACCGGGGAGGGCTGTCCTGTATGGCGCCGGAGACGGGGATGAAAATGCTTTGATACAGCAGAGGATGATATGGAAAAGGGGACGAAATGTGGCTGAAGGAAATTGGGGCGGCATATCTGGCGGTGATGAATTTTATCGGTTTTGCGGCCATGGGGCTGGATAAGTACAAAGCAAAAGCCCATGCATGGCGGATTCCGGAGAAGACGCTTTTTCTTCTGAGCATACTCGGCGGCAGCGCCGGAACCTGGGCGGGGATGTATGTGTTTCGGCATAAGACGAGGCACTGGTATTTTGTGGCGGGGATGCCGGGGATTCTGGCGGTGCAGATTGCTGTCGGGGTGATTGCTTTGAGACTGGTGTAGAAGAAATGGGATTTTTGCTTTGGGAGAGAACGTATGTTCTGAAAAATGTGCAGTATTCCGATTGATTTTGACCCGGCGGATATAGTAGAATAGAGTCAGATAAGAGGCGGGAGCTGTGAAAGGTCCGGGAAAGAGCGGTGCGTGGAGAGCATAGCGCAGACAGGAGTGGAAGGATGTGCAGGAGGGGCTTTTGGAGTAATATGTGAGGAGCAGGTCAGGTGCCTGACGGGAAGTGAAATAATTGGGACAGGGCGCACGGGCGCCCGAAAGGAGCAGACAATGGGACAGATCAGGGTGACGGAAACGCCGATTAAGGGGCTGTATGTAATTGAACCGGCCATACACCGCGATGAGCGGGGCTATTTCACGGAGACTTACAGTCAGAGGGACATGCAGGAGGCCGGGCTTGACATGGTCTTTGTGCAGGACAATGAGAGCATGAGCACAAAAGGGGTGCTGCGGGGGCTGCATTTCCAGAAGGAGCTTCCCCAGGGCAAGCT
>CATJJD010000253.1 GCA_949740385.1 uncultured Lachnospiraceae bacterium | reverse complement strand
CGTATGCCGGTCTCCTCGTCAAAGCGCTCCGTCTTTCGGTACTCCATCAGATTGTTGTAGAACGCGTTGACCTGTCCCAGCACGCGCCGCCTCGTGTAGAGCACCACAATGGTCATCACTGCCAGCGAAATGCCGGGCAGCCACAGAAACAGCACCGGAAGAAGCACCGCCTTCTCGTAATCACTTGTGTCCATCGCATACCGGCACACGATCTGCGCGTGATTCAGCCGATAAAAATCCTTCGGAAGCTCAGTGTCCATTACCCGCTTTCCCTCCGACAGCACGCCGTTTTCCAGCCGCTCGTAGGATAGAGAATTCCGGCTCGTCAGATCATAAATATCAATGCTTGAGCATTCCGTCGGCGACATCTGCAGAATATTGGCCGCAAAATCTCCCGCCCAGATGTAGGCGCCGCCGATGATGCCGTCCGGCCCCTTATAAATCGTACACAGATAGTCTCCCATCAGAAACCATTTTCCGTTGGCGGTATAGCAGATCTCGCCGTCCTCGTATTTCTGCATCAGCATCTCCCCAAAGAGCAGGCGAAGCAGGTACTCGCTCTCCCCGTTCTCCACAAGAAGCCCGTTCTTCGGATCAAAATAAAAATAGCTGATTCTGCCTCCGTAGTAGAGCACCATATCCGCAAAGGCTTCCTTGAGCTGGCGCACACTGCGGTGCCTCTCCAGCGTGTACGCCAGCTTCTCCGTCTCCTTCGCACAGGCCGGAAGCGTCTGATGAACCTTCTGTATCTGCCGGATCTCCTCCCCGCCGTAGAGCATGCTCTTCACACTGATATTGATCAGGTTGAAATTCTGGTCGATTTCGGACAGGTATATATCGCTGATGGTGTACTCCAGCTCCGCCACCTGCGCGTGATACCACTCCAGCATCGTGTAAGCGGCCCCCGCCTCCAGAATTCCCACCAGAAACAGAATCAGCACAATCCGGCTGATCATTCCTGTCAGCGTCTGCTTTTTTCCGGTTCCCTTACTGCGCAGCTTCATCGTTCCCTCACCCTCCCCTGTATGCCTGACAAAGCCTTCCGACAGCCTGCACAATAAAACATACTCCCGGAGTTTCCCATGAAATCATGCAAAGCTCCGGGAGCAGGACAATTCGTTCAGACAGCCTTCCGTAACACAATCCTATCCTCCTGCAGCGGATCCGTATAAAGCAATGTGCCCGAGCCGTCCTTCCAAAACAGCCGCAGTCCCCGCTTAAGGTTCCTCACACATGCCGGTTTATCCGTCAGATCCCTACATTTCCGCTGTTAATGCCAGCCCCGTTGTGCTCCACCGGAAGCCACTCATAAATCGCCTTCTTAATGTAGGTATCCCAGAAATCCCACTCATGGCTGCCCGGCCCAATCTCGAAGGTGACGTCCACGCCCTGATCCCTGAGAAATGCCGCCATATCCTTATTGGCGCCAAGCAGCGAATCCTGGTCTCCGCATGCCATATAGACCGCAGGAATATCCTTTCCGTCTTCCTTTAGCCTTTTTACCGTCCACTTCGGGTTCATGTCGGTCTCCATCATAGCGTCGAGATCCCCGAAACGGCTCTCCGCAAAATCTCTGCGCTCGATGAAAAACGGGCTGTCGTTCGTTCTCTTCGGGTAATCGTCGATAAAGAGCGCGCCGGACAAAGACACAATGGAGCCGAATGTATCCGCATACTTAAGCCCGTTGCGAAGCGCGCCGTATCCGCCCATGGACAGTCCGCCGATGAACGTATCCTCTCTTTTGCCGGAGAGCGGGAACATCCTTCTCGTCAGCTCCACCAGCTCGCGGCCCACAAATTCCCCGTAAAGGTCGTGGGCGTCCGCCCTGTCCACATAGAACGCATTCTCACCCGCCGGCATCACCACAGCCAGGTCGTTCTCCTCCGCGTAGCGCTGAATGCGCGTCCCGGTTCCCCAGTCCATGTGATTGCCGAAAATGCCGTGCAGCAGATACAGCGTCTTATACGGCCTGTTGCCCCGCTCCGGCATCCCCGGAAACACCATCTTGTCCGCCGGAAGAATCACATTCACCGGCACCGTCCTCATCAGACACTGTGACAGCAGATTCATCTGAATAAAAGCCATTTTCATCCCCTCCTGATTAATTCATACTTTATGTGAAGCATTGTTCCCCGTGTTGTTCAGTTGCCGCTACGGAACAAGTATACTACATCTCAGATGCAAAGTCTATTTATCGCCCAAAAATTTTCCATCCGAAAACCGTTTCGATTTCCCGCAAAATAACCGATACCAAATATACCGATACCAAATGAAAGGAAGCACCGCGGGCATATTAAACAGGCCCGCGGCACAAAAAGCATGGAAGAATACACCTGTCACCTGGATTCGCCCCTGGGCGGCATCACACTGGCCGGCAGCCAGCAGGGCTTAAGCGGACTCTGGTTTGACGGCCAGAAATATTTCTGCGCCGGCCTTTCTGACCGGTCCAGGCCGGGAGAGCTTACGGTCTTTCAGGAGACCATCCGATGGCTCCGCATCTATTTCGGCGGAAAAAATCCGGACTTTACGCCGCGCCTCGCCATGAAAACCACGCCCTTCCGCAGATCGGTCTGGAACATCATGCTCACAATCCCCTACGGGCAGACCATGACCTACGGCCGGATTGCGGAAATCATCGCGGCGCAGCAGGGCATTTCTCACATGTCCGCCCAGGCGGTGGGCAATGCGGTGGCTCATAACGCCATCTCCATCATCATCCCCTGCCACCGGGTGGTGGGGAATGGCAGCCTCACCGGCTACGCGGGAGGCCTGAACCGAAAGACAGAGCTGCTGAAGCTGGAGCAGGCGGACCTGTCCGCATTTTTCGTCCCCGAAAAGGGCACCGCGCTATGACCGGGCCGCGGCCTGCTTTTTTGCCTGCACCTCCACATGGATGTAAGGCTTAAGCGCAAACTGCGCCCCGTAGGCCGGCGCATCCTCCATTCCAAGCGTCTGGAGGATAATCTTAATCAGCCGCGCGCAGCTCTCCCTTGCCTTCTCCGCCGTGAGCGCACCGGAGGCAAACGCAGACTTAAGATCCGCAACGTCGATCTCGTGCCCCGGCATAATCAGATCGTTGCCCGCCAGCGTGCAGCCGTGTGAGCTGCTGCCTCCCCGGGTGGTGGTTGTCCAGTCCGTCATAAAAATCCCCTGGAAATCCCACTCCCCGCGGGCCGCAACCGTGTTGATGTCCCGGCAGTTGTCCGTATGGATGCCGTTGATCAGGTTGTAGGAATTCATAATGCACATCGGCTGCGACGTCTTCACCGCAATCTCAAAGCCCCGGAGATAAATCTCCCGGAGCGTCCGCTCAGAGACCACACTGTTGGAGCCCGTGCGGTTGTCCTCCTGGTTGTTGCACACAAAATGCTTGATGGTCGTCCCCACGCCCGGCACGGACTGCACGCCCCGGGTGATGGCAGACGCCATAACACCTGCCACAAGCGGGTCCTCGCT
>CATJJD010000252.1 GCA_949740385.1 uncultured Lachnospiraceae bacterium | reverse complement strand
GTGAGCTGGCCGCTTCACTGATCCCTTATGTAAAGGAGATGGGGTATACTCATGTGGAGCTGATGGGTATTTCGGAATATCCGTTTGACGGTTCCTGGGGCTATCAGGTAACCGGCTACTATGCGCCGACTTCACGCTACGGTGAGCCGGAGGATTTTGCATTTCTGATTAACGAATTCCACAAAAATAAGATCGGTGTCATTCTCGACTGGGTACCGGCTCATTTTCCGCGGGATGCCCACGGTCTGGCTGAATTTGACGGCACGCCGACCTACGAGTACGCGGACACGAGAAAGGGAGAGCATCCTGACTGGGGCACGAAGATTTTTGACTACAGCAAGAATGAGGTTAAGAATTTCCTGATCGGCAGCGCCCTTATGTGGGTGGAGAATTACCACATTGACGGTCTGCGGGTGGATGCGGTGGCATCCATGCTCTATCTGGATTACGGCAAGCAGGACGGCCAGTGGCTTCCAAATATTTACGGCGGCAACAAGAATCTGGAGGCGATCGAGTTCTTTAAACATATCAACACAGTCATTCTCGGCAGAAATCCGGGCGCTGTCATGATTGCGGAGGAGTCCACCGCGTGGCCGATGGTGACGGGACCGGCAGAGAAGGACGGGCTGAATTTCAGCTACAAGTGGAATATGGGATGGATGCACGATTTCCTGGATTACATGAAGCTGGACCCGTATTTCCGCAGAGACAACCATAATAAGATGACCTTTGCCATGAGCTACAACGAGAGTGAGAAATATATTCTTGTACTTTCCCACGACGAGGTGGTGCACCTGAAATGCTCCATGTTAAACAAGATGCCGGGTCTTGAGGGGGATAAGTTCAAAAACCTGATGGCGGGCTACGCGTTTATGATGGGACATGCGGGCAAAAAGCTTCTGTTTATGGGGCAGGAGTTTGCCCAGTCCAGAGAGTGGAGCGAGAAGAGGGAGCTTGACTGGTATCTGCTGGAAGATCCGAACCACAAAAAGATTCAGAACTGGGTGAAGGAGCTTTTGTCCATTTACCGGAAAAATCCGTGTATGTACGAGCTGGACACGAGCTGGGACGGCTTTGAGTGGGTGAACGCCAACGACAACGACAGAAGTATTTTCAGCTTTATAAGAAAGAGCGAGGATGAAAAGAACTGTCTGCTCTTCGTCATTAACTTCACTCCGGTGGCGCGGGAAGACTACCGGGTGGGTGTTCCGAAGAGAAAGACCTGCAGACTGATCTTAAACAGCGAAGATCCGAAGTTCGGCGGCACCGACACGGATCGGCCGACTTCATACAGGCCGGTAGCGAAGGAATGCGACGGGCACAGATATTCCATCGAGTATCCGCTCCCGGCATACGGAGTGGCAGTATTTAAGCTCTAAGGGCCGTATCCGGCATTAGTTTGGAAAAGAAAGGCGGCGCTCGGGCAAATTTGCAGTGATGCGCTCTTGATTGTTTGAGAGAAAAGACCGATATATTATACAGAAGACAGGGATGGTCTGAAAAACGAACAGGATCCTGGCCAGGCAGGGAAGGCTGGCGGGATACGCGGGAGAGACTATGCTGGAAGTAGATCAGTCTTATTTAAAAGAGAAAATGAACCCGAGTGCAAAGCCTAAGAAGTACGTGAGAGGATATGCCAACGCGTATCAGGCTTTTATGCCCGAGGCACAGACACAGGGCACTTTTGCAGCGAAGAAGGAGAAGTATGAGAAGCTTGCGGGAGTTTCCGCGGCCGGAACCGTCAATATGACGGAAGCGACTTACATGAATCCGATGAAGCAGGATGATGAGAAGACGGTCGCAGAGAAGCTTATGTCCGAGCAGAATACTTCCGCGCAGAATCGCAGCAATGAGGCGGCGATCGTGGCGAATACAACCTCCGGAGAGGATTTAAAGAAAATGTCGGAGGACGGCTTTTCCGTCACTCAGTCGGACACTCACACCATTATCACGGTGACGGACGAGATCAAGGCAGTGCTGGCAAAGGCCGGCGTGGATATCTCCGTATACGGGGACAATCTCACGGCGGAGCAGCTTAAGGACATTACCGGAAATCCGGTTGTAACTGACCGGATTAAGCAGATTCTGGCTGCAAATGACCTTCCGGCCACGGATGCCAACGTGCAGGAAAGTGCGGCGGCACTGGAGAAAGCGGCGGGGATGCCGAACGTGAGCGAAGACGCCATGGTCTATATGCTTAAAAATTCCCTTGAGCCGACGATCCAGAACCTGTACACCGCAGGATATGCCGGACAGACAGGGCTTGCGGAAGCAGACAGCTACGCGTCGCAAATCGATTTCGGCTCGATGGAGGGACAGATTGCCGGAATTATCGAGTCCGCCGGGCTTGAAGTGAACGAGACGACGATGGAGCAGAGCAAGTGGCTCATTGCCCATCAGATTCCTCTGACGAAAGACAATCTCGTCTATGTGGGTCAGCTGCAGGAACTCTCCGGAAAGCTGGAAGAGGGAACGGTTGACTGGAATGAAGTCATCGACTCGATGGCGAAGGCGATCGCAGGCGGAAAGCGTCCGGAGCAGGGACTGATGATCACTGCAAGACGCAAGCTGGAGGAGACGCGTCTTGCCATGACGACGGAGGCAAGCCGTGCCATGTTAAGGCGCGGTATCGAGATCGACACGAAGCCGCTTGAAGCGCTTGTGGAGGATCTGAAGGAGCAGGAGAGACAGTACTACAGAGCGCTTCTCATGAGCGAGGGTGTTGAGGCCACCGACGGAAACGTTGAAACATTCGCGGAGACGCTGGAGGTCTTCGAGGAGATGAAGGGCCAGCCTGCGTATGTACTGGGACAGGTTGGAAGAGATGCGGCGGTGGAAGAGGTTCACGACACCGGCGAGAAGCTGCAGAGAGAGCTGGAGAAGGCGAATGAGCGCTACGAGCCTCTGATGACCGCGCCGCGCGCGGATATGGGAGACAGTATCCAGAAGGCATTCGGCAATGTGGATGACATCCTTACGGATCTTGGTCTGGACAAAACGGACAATAACCGCAGAGCCGTTCGGATTCTTGCGTACAATGAGATGCCGCTGACACAGGAAAATATCAGCTCCATCAGGGCGATGGATGAGGAAATGCAGCGTGCATTTAAGAACATGACTCCTGCAGTGACGCTGGAGATGATCCGCAAGGGCATAAATCCGCTGGATATGACGGTGGAAGAGCTGAACCATGCGGCAGAGCTGATTAAGCAGGAGACGGGAAACGAGGAGCAGGAGCGCTTCAGCAAATATCTGTGGAAGCTGGAGCAGAACAACGAGATTTCCGAGGAGGAGAGAAGCAGCTACATAGGAATATACCGCCTGATTGCACAGGTGGAGAAGACCGACGGGGCAGCTCTCGGCTCACTTTTGAACCAGGGAAGCGACATTACGATGCGCAATCTTCTCACATCCATGCGCTCGACGCGCAAAACCAATACGGACTACAGGGTTGACGACGATTTCGAGGGTGTGCAGAGCAAAGCGAAGGGACCGCGCATTGACGATCAGATCGAGGCGGGCTATCAGCAGAACTGTCTGCGGGATGTGCTGGATCACATTTCTCCGGAGAAGATCGCCAGGCTGGGAGCCGGCGAGTGGGAGAATATGACGCCGGAGCAGCTTGCGGCGGCGCTTAAGGAGATGGAGACTTCCGAGGAGGAGCAGCTTGCGGAGGAGTCCTATATCCGGGAGCAGCTTGATGCCTGCCGTCAGGTGCTCAGTACATCTCAGGATGTATACACTTATCTGGACCGCTATGACATTGCAAACAGCGTTGCCAATATTATGGCGGTTTCCGAGATGCTGCGCAGACCGAACCAGATGATGGATCGGCTGTGGAGAAAAAATGCTTTCTCAAAAAATTCGATGGAGAAGATCGCGGATCTCAAGGCAAAAGTGCTTGCGGATTTCGGTGAGTCGCTGAAAAATCCGGAGGAGCTTGCCGAGGCACAGGAGAAGCTTGCGGATGTGGCGGAGCATGTGATGGACACGATGCTGATTGAGGACCCGGATGTGAAGACGCTGGATGTGAAGGAGCTTCGCCAGATGGCCGGCCAGTTTAAGCTCTGCGCGAAAAAAGCGAGGGAGGAGAGCTACATGGTGCCGATTCAGACCGGAGACACTGTCACCGGCGTATCGCTTAAGATCGTGCGGGGCAGAGAGAAGAAGGGTGCGGTCGATATTCTTTTCCAGAGCTATAAGATGGGGAAGGTTGCGGCCTCCTTCCAGGCGAAGGAGCAGGGGATATCCGGAATGATCGCCACAAACGACAAAGAGACGTGCCGGATGCTGAACGAACGGCTTGAGCTTCTGGCCTCTGCAATGCAGGAAGGAGGCGAGGAGCCGGAAGAGATCGATATTCATGTGGCATACGCGTCCGATCTGTCGCTGGAGCGCTATGAGATGGCGGGGCTGCAGAGGGAAGAGAAGATGCGGGAAGCCGGAGAGCTGACCGGGCGCACAGAGGAGCGCAGCCCGGTGCAGACAGCGCGGCTGTACCATATTGCTGAAAGCTTTATTCAGTCGATTCAGGAATTTCTGAACTGATTGCGGATTCGGTAGAATCCGATACGGAGGAATCCGGTTCTGAGGAATCGGATTCCTCAAGATATTGCATAACGCCGGAATAGATGGCGCGGGCGAGCTTATCCTGATAAGCATCATCGGTAAGATTTGCAGCTTCAGTTTCATTGCTTAAGAACCCACACTCTACGATAACAGTCGGAGTGGGGGTTTTTTTAAGTATGTAGTAGTCATTGTTGGATTTGGAAACGCGCTGTTTCGGCGGATTTAACTGTTCGTTTAGGACGGCCTGAATCGTTGCCGCAAGCTTTTCCCCTTCTTTGGACTGGTCAAAGAAGAAGACCTGCGGCCCGGAGACGGAACCGTCCGGAAAACTGTTCTGGTGAATGCTGATGGTCATAATCGGGTTTACATCTTCAATCAGCTTCACACGGTTGCGCAGATCCTCCACCTTGACATTTCCGGAATTTTCATCCGCCAGCACCTTGTCGTCCTTTCGTGTCAGAACCACCTCAAAGCCTTTGTTTTCGAACAGCGTTTTAAGCTTATAGACGATTGCGAGATTGATGTCTTTCTCAAGAATGTCATTGTTTCCAACCTTGCCGGGATCGGCGCCGCCGTGTCCTGCATCTAAAACGATACGGGGAGAGCCCGGGGTAACGCCCCGCGAGGCGACCAGGGCAGCGCCTGTGCGGGCAAGGAAGAATGCACTGACAAACAGGCAGGTAACCATAAGAATTTCAAATTTTTTTTTCATAAAAACCCCTGACATATCATTAATTCAATGTATGCAGGGGTTTATATGATTATACTTAATTTAGATACTTGATAATTGTGTCCCAGACATCTGAGGTTTCAAATCCCAGCTTCCAGAAAGATGCGCCGGCCAGCCGGTACTCGTCCACCAGCTTCAGCCTTGCCTCTGCGGAGGCCGCATCCTCAAGCCAGACCTTATATAATATTCCGTCGGCTTTAAATTCGGCATAATTCTGTCCGGATTCCGGAAGCCATTGCTTTGTGACGCCATTGTCTGCAAGAAGGTTGCTCGAGGAGCGCATGCCGTACACCTGAGAGCTTACGGTATAGAGAATATTGGCATCCGGGTCGTCGTTGTCCCCGGCATCGGCGTCAGGCGTCAGCGCCCACACTCTCGTGTAGAACGGCATTCCAAGAATAACCTGTTCGGCGGGAACTTCCGCCACCGTGTCGATAACTCCCTGGCGGACCCAGCCCAGTGAGGAGACGGAGCCCTCCTCCTCGGAACCGGCGTAGTGCTCGTCGTATCCCATAATGACGATGTAGTCGGCGAAGTTGGCCTGCTCGCTGCGGTTGTAAAATGAGGTGTAGCTTGTCGGCACATAGTTGTCAATGGAAAAGACGATGCCGTTGTTTGAACACTTGATGGAGAGCTCCCGCACAAACTGGATGTAGGAGTCGCCCACTTCCTCCCGGTTTAAGGCCTCGAAATCAAGGTTGATGCCGTCCAGATTGTATTGAATGGCGGCGGATATAATCTGGTTGACCAGATTGTGCCGCCGGGAAGTATGGGTGAGCACTTCCGTGGAGCTTGCCTCGCTGTTCTCCAGATTGCTGACGAGAGCCCAGACCTCAACGCCCTGTGAGTGGCAGTAGTTTACGTAGTCGATGCTTCCGATGTCAGCGATGCCGCCGTTGTTGTCATTTAAGTAGAACCAGGTCGGGGAGATCACGTTCACTCCCTTAGTGGAGGCAAGGACAGAGGCGATGTCGCCGTTGGCCGCTTTTGTCGTCACCTGATGCCAGGCCATACAGATGTCAAAGTTCTTAGTAATGTGGTTGAAAACGTCCGGTGTATAATCGCTCACCCGCGTCTCGGTGGTCGGGCCTGACAGCCGTTTGTTCTGCACGTAGCCGACCACGCCGTCCTTTGTCATAATCTTTGTCCAGCTCTCGTCCGTCTCCAGCACGATCACGGCATCTTTCTCCTTTAAGTCCGCAAGAATCGGACTTTTAATCCCGCCCTTTGTGCGGATGACGGTGCTGCGCTTTGCTGTGGCTGTTTTGTAGTCGCCCCAGATGTTTGTGACAACAATCCGGTTTGGCTCCGGAATATATTCGTAAGTGAAATCCGAGTACTCGCTGACAAAGTCCAGGTCGATGTAGGCGGAGTCCGAGGTGGCCTTTACGACGGGACGGCCGTAATCCACAGAGGACTTGGTAATCACATAGCTGCTGCTATCTGCATCCGCCATGATGAGATCCCGGGAAGTTGTATACAGGAGCTTGTTTTCGTTTTCGTCCCAGTAGAACCGCGGATTTAATGTGTCATGAACAAAATCATAGTCCACGTACACATGTCCGTCGATCAGGCGCGCGGAATACTCCATAAGCTCACTGTTTAAAATGACCGCAACCTGATCGGCTGAGGTGAGACCATAGTATTCGCCCAGATCCTGCCGCTCCTTTGAGGGAGTATATTTTTTGATCAGCGCGGTAATTCCTGTGATAATTATAATAAGTACAATCAGTACCAGCACAATCAGAACAGGCAGCGTCTTTTTCTTAAAATTATTTTTTCTTCTTGTATCTCTTATACTGGGTTTTTTGGTATTTTTCTTCATGTGGAAACCTCCTGTATGGTAAGGATACAAAACCGTACGTAAGCATTTTGTCCTGTATCACAACAATTATAGCATTGCGCCCGGAGAGATTCAAATATATGTGAAAAATTTTATAATTTTTAAGGAACCAGGCGAAAAGCCCGGTTCCTTAAATCTTTTTTATCGTAATTCATTTGCCGCCGGCCCCTGTGAGGCCTGCTTTATTTTTGTTTCTTCGGAAAATCGTTTTGCATCAGGACTCTTTCCGATTTAAATGTATCTCTTTAATATTGATTCCACCTGTAAGTGGTTCTCACCGCTTTGAAACGGTCTGCTCCTTTCTGTTAAGATTTGCTGCCTGCGGTAATACCGGTGATATAAAATCCCTGATAATAGCCTGGCCGGTACTCGATCAGTACCTGTAATTCGTGATCATTCATGTGATAATTCATTTTCCTCCATTATTTTTTCAAAAAATCCAAAGTTTTCAGAGGCAATTCGAAACGGATCTGGAAGGTAAGGGACAGGGATAATGTTTATGCCGCACTTTTTTTCGACCTCCCTCTGATCGCTTTTACATTCCATATAATTCCCCAAATAGACAACATCCTCCTTTGTTTTTTTATTGTAAAAGGATTTTTGGACCGATCGGGCAAACTGTGACTTTTTCCAGGGGCAGATGTTTCCGATTACCAGTCGGATACTGCATTCGGAAAATGCCTGCTGCATGTGTAATGCCTGGCCGCCGAAATCCAGTACAAAGTACCGGTAGCGTCCGGCCAGCACTTCGGCGAGCCGGTTTGCAGTCACGTTCGGGTAGTAAACTACCCGCTGGTGAATAAAAGGCCTGTCATCGTCTGAATGCTTCCGGGCGATGGAGGAGATTTCACGTCGTCCGCCAAGCTCAAGGTAAGCGGTGTCCGCAAAAAATCCGCTGCACAGAAAATTTGCAAGCGCGATGCACAGGTGTGTTGCGCCGGCGCAGTGCCCCATGCCGGATACGCCTATCGTTGCAGAAGCCGGCAAAAATAGTTTTTGAGTTTTAAAAATAATCCCGTGTCTCCTTTCCCGTAAGCCAGCCATTGGGCGAAGCGCTGTTTTTCCGGACCGAACGCGAAGGGATTTGTATCGCATGGGTACAGATAGACAGGCGCGCCGCTTAGTCTGGCGTAAGATATGGCAGCCTGGCGGTCACACAGATTGGCGATCAGGCGCATACGCCCCTTAAGGGCTGCGGGCAGCTCTTTTACAGCTGCCATGTCATGCCCCTGCCAGAATGTGCCGCCGCAGACATACAGAATCTGATCCGCCGCTGCAGGGATAAAGGAACTGCGGCACCCGAAGTCGATTACGGCGATGCCGGCCCGGCCTTCCGGTATTGCAATTCCCTCCCCGTAAAGGGGATAGCCCGCGAAACAGCCGCAGTAGTAGCAGCCGTCCCTCTCCCGCACCTGCGGCATCATCCGGACTGCTCTTCGCAGAGTATCGGTGGAATTTCTTTCATAGTACACCGCAGTCTGTCCGATTGCGTTCAGTGCGCATACGAGGGATATTGCTATGTGCGTCGTACCGCAGCCCGGATGGCTTCCGATGACTGCTATGGTCTGCCTGAGATGCATCCCGACCGTATTATCATTTGCCTGTAATAGTGCAGCGGAGAGATCGCCCACCGTTTCATATCGGCTTTCCGGCTCCGCGGCCGTTGCTTTTCGGATAATAGTCAGGATATTCGGGGAGAGTGCGCTATCAACACAGCGGGACATAAATTCCATAATTTTGCCGATGCTGTAAATATCGCATGCCGGCGTTGGAGTCTGCCCGGACCGTAGCTCCGGTGCAGAGAACGCCAGGTTCCCAAAATGTCGGATGTCGTTTCCGGAACCGGAAATAAATGCTGAGACACTGAAATCGATCAGCCGGATCTGCTGTCCGCACACAATGATGTGCTCCGGCTTCAGATCCAGATAGAGGATCGGGCGGGGGGACAGTGTGTGCAGATACAAAAAAATATCGCATAGCTGTTCGCACAGTTTAAAAAAAAGGTTCCTGGAAATAGACTGTTGATGAAGCAGAAACAGTTCTAAAGATTCGCCCTGGATATACTCTTCCACCAGATAGTAGTTATCTTCATCTTCTTCGAGATCATAGATTGTGGGGATTCCGGGATGGCGAAGCGCCTTTAAAACATTTGCTTCTGAAATAGCGAAGAGAGAGGGTGCGGCCTTTCTGGGTATAATTTTCACCGCACGGTCTGTCTCTAAAGACTTATGCCGGGCAAGATATACGGTTCCGTCAGAACCCTGGCCAAGAGTTTCCAGAATCTGATACCTGCCGGACAAAATAAATTCTTTTTTTGTTTTCATCTGCTCCTTTTAGGGTCAGGGATGTATCTCTTGCATACACTTATAACACACTTATTTCATAAATGCAAGTACTTTTTAATAAATTTTTAAGGAGTGCGAACTTTACAAGTGGGAATGATTTGATTATAATAAGTGTACAATTTGTGAGAGCAGTGTCAATCGAGAGGTAGGGAAGAGGCGGAATGAAAATCGAGAAGATGAACGAAAATCAAATTCGGTGTACGTTGACGAAGCAGGATCTGGCTGACCGGCAGATTAATCTGCGGGAATTTGCGTATGGGTCCGAAAAGGCGAAGGGACTTTTTCATGATATGATACAGCAGGCAAACTATGAGTTTGGCTTTGAGGCGAATGATATTCCGCTTATGGTGGAGGCGATCCCGCTGTCCTCGGAGTCATTGATTCTCGTGATTACGAAGGTGGAGTATCCGGAGGAGGTGGACACGCGCTTTTCCAGATTTTCCGAACCGGACGAGGATGTGCTTGCAGACGGCTGGCCGAACAGCTCCGGGACCGGAGAATTAAAGGGTGCGGACGATGTACTCGGTCTGTTTAACCGGATTCGCGAGGAGCAGGAGAAGCTGCAGAAGATGAAGGAGCAGCAGGGGCAGGACAGCGAGGAGAGTGAACAGGCGCGTCCGGTTCCGGAGGTGCTCGAGGATCTGACGAAAATGTTTGAGTTTTCGGATATGGATCAGGTGGAGCGGCTTGCGCGGGTGCTGGACGGATACTATGACGGACAGAACGATCTGTACAAGAACGTGAGGACGAACCGTTTTTATCTGATGATTAAGAAGAGTGCTCACACACCGGAGGAATTCAACAAAGTGTGCAACATGATGTCGGAGTTCGCGGTGCAGAGGCATTACACGCGGGCGGCGGGAGCGTACTACGCGGAGCACGGAAAGAGGATTCTATCCGGAAATGCCCTTCAGGTACTTGCGGGATTATAGTTTAGAAATCAAAAAGCTGCACGGAAATGTTCGTGCAGCTTTTGTGATGCCTTAAGCTCCTGCGTGTGCCAGAAAGTCATTGATATCGTTTACGAGGTCATCCGCGTCGATGCCGTGCACCATAGCGGCTTCCCCGATTGTCTCCATCTGGGAAGACGGACATCCGAGACAGTGCATACCAATATTCAAAAGCAGCGGCGCAACGTCAGCGTCAATCTGAAGAAGCTCTCCAATCATAGTGTCCTTTGTAACTTTAGCCATTGGACTAATCCTCCTTTGCAATTTGCGTTTTTATGCACCCATTATAATACGATTTCCCTTTAATTGCAAATTATACTTGTCCGGTGGTTAAATTATTTGTCGGATGTGACGATATATAAGACAGAAGACAGACAGGGAAAGTCAAATGAGAGAGCATGGACGCTCACTTGTATGATAATACGGGAAGGACAGATATGAAAATTAATCGTAATATGTCTGCGGTTATTACCAACAGACAGCTTCTGCGCAATGAGAGTAAGCTTACGGCGTCCATGGAAAGGCTTTCGAGCGGTTTAAAACTGAATCATCCGGGGGATAATCCTGCCGGAATGGCGATTTCAAACAAGATGCGTGTACAGATCAACGCGCTGGATCAGGCGGAGAGCAATACTTCGGATGCGATTTCGCTGCTTCGGATCGCCGACGGCGCACTGAACGAGTCCAGCAACATTCTGCAGCGTATCCGGGAGCTGAGCGTGCAGGCGGCGAACGGCACCAATTCTTACGAGGATCGTAAGAGTATGCAGGATGAGATCAATAAACTCACGGCCGAGGTTGACCGCATCGCGGCGGATACGGAGTACAATAAGAAGTCGCTTCTGGACGGGTCTTCGGACGTGCGCTCTTATTCGAAGGAGGCAAATCGTCTGGATGTGTCGGATTCGGTACAGCCGGGACACTATATTATGTCGGTGGACGCTACTGCAGAGCAGGCGGAGTATATTCTCCCGGAGCCGACCGGAGACGAAAAGATCCTGATCAACGGAGTCAAGCTTAATTATGTGCAGGGTCCGTCCTTCTTTGAGGAGCTTCGTCAGGTGGCGGAGCAGGCGGGATGCACAGCGGAGAAAAATCCGGGCGGCGGTTATGTTCTTAAGAGTGCGGATTACGGCTCAAAAGAGCAGATCGAGATCAACATGAGCAAGGAGCTGGCGGCTCAGTGGGGATTTAATGCGGCTTCGACCGATCCGAAGTATGTGCCGGTTAAGAATAAAGAGGGATATGAGACCGACGACTGTATTCTTGTCTGGTCGGGTGAGGACGCGAAGGTAACGCTGAAAGATACGACAGCTACAACGGCGCCGGAATCTAAATATTCTCCGACAGCCACCGCGCTGGTGGACGGTCTGCGCGTAACGGTGACGGATATAAACGGATTTTCAATTGATTTTATGCTGAATGAGGCGGATAAGGCCGGTGTATATGATACACAGGTTGATATTGAAGTAACTGACATCGGCGCAATGAAGATTCAGATCGGCGCAAACCAGTATCAGGAGATGGAGATCCGCATTCCGGAGGTTTCCGCGGAAGCACTCTATCTGGATAAGGTGAACGTCACCGTTTCAAACGGCCCGGAGAAAGCGATGGTGACGCTGGATGAGGCCATCAATAAATTAAACAGCGTGCGCTCGCGCATCGGCGCGTTCCAGAATCGTCTGGAGAGCGCGGAGAGAAGTCTCGGGGAGACGACGGAGGATATTACAAACGCATATTCCGGTATTCTGGACACCGATATGGCAGAGGAGATGACAACATACACACAGATGAATGTCCTCTCACAGGCTTCCATCTCCGTTCTGGCACAGGCGAATGACCTGCCTCAGCAGGTTCTGTCACTTCTTCAGTAAGGAGGGCAGGACATGAATAACGAACGCAGAAAAGAATTTACAAGAAGACTGTCCCAGTGCAACGCGGGAGAGATGATCGTCATTATATATGACATTCTGTTTGTGTATCTGGACGACGCAAGAGCGGCGTATGAGAGCGGAGACAGAGAGGCGATGAAGACGGCGCTTCGAAACGCGCAGAACGTGCTGGACCGTCTGATCGGAAGCCTTAATTTCGCGTACGAGATGTCAAAACAGCTGTATGCGATCTATATGTTCTGCAAGAGCGAGATAGCGCGCACGATGTATCAGAACAGCATGGACGGAGCCGACGAGGCGGGAAGACTTCTGGAGCGCCTGTACAGCTCCTTTGTGGAAGCGGCAAAACAGGACAGAAGCCGTCCGCTTATGGCCAATGCCCAGCAGGTTTACGCCGGGATGACATACGGACGCACAGCGCTTAACGAGTGCTATGTCGATATGAATTACCAGAGAGGGTTCTCCGCGTGAGAACCCCCTTTTTTCTGTGGACAGGCTATGCTTCCACTTCACATTCTTCACATTTCATTTCCGGACAGTAGCATTTCTTTACACAGTCGAGAAGAAACTTGTAGCGCACCTGGGCGGCTTTCGCCTGATAGATGTAGTAGTCGATCAGATCCGGGTCCACTACATTTTCCAGATTTGTGTACGCGCTGTGCAGCTCTGCCGTGGTCTGTTTCAGATCGCTTAGAAGTACGGTATAGCCATCTGGAGTCTCTTCCGTTGGTTTAAATAATTTCATTTGGTCACCTGCCTTCCAAAAGCATCTTTTTACAAGTATAAGCAAAAATTGGAAAAGTTATACTGGTTTTCCCAAAATATTTTTGTTACTATTCACAGCCGATTTTGATAATTAAACGATATTTTATTTAGCGCATCTTATATGGGTGCGCTATAAATTTGCACAAAAACATAGGTCTAATT